>NZ_JAPJQF010000055.1:0-17019 GCF_030825285.1 Anaerotruncus massiliensis (ex Togo et al. 2026) | reverse complement strand
GGGCGGTAGTCCTCCTGCGGCGCGGGCGCGCGGGCCGGGGGGGCCTCCTGCCCGTATGTATCCTGCGCGGCCTCGCGGCTCTTCTTCCGGCGGATTTCCTCCAGGATATCGTCGACATTGTAGTTCTGAGCCATTCCCGTTTCCACTCTCCTCTAAAATCGCAAAAAATCCGGGTTTACCGCTCTGCACGCGTCCGCTGCCGGACGACCTCATACATCAGAATCCCCGCCGCGACCGACGCGTTGAGGGAGTTGACCTTCCCCAGCATCGGCAGCGACAGGATCACGTCGCAGGTCTCGCGGACGAGCCGGGAGAGGCCGAACCCCTCCGAGCCGATCACGAGGGCGGCCGGGCCGGTCAGGTCGCACTCTTCCCAGCGGCCGCCGCCCGCCTCCGCGCCGTAAATCCACACGCCGCGCTTTTTGAGCTCCTCGAGCGTGCGCACGAGGTTGGTCACCCGCGCGACCGGCAGGTGCTCGACCGCGCCGGCGCTCGTGCGCCCCACGATGGGGGTGAGCCCCACGCCGCCCCGCTTGGGCAGGATGAGGCCGTGGGCGCCCGCCGCCTCGGCGGTGCGGATGATCGCGCCGAGGTTGTGGGGGTCCTCGATGCCGTCCGCCACGAGGAAGAAGGGCGGTTCGCCGCCCGCCCGCGCAAAGAGGCCGTCGACCGTGCTGTAGGAAAAGGCCGCCGCCAGCGCGGCAACCCCCTGGTGGGGCAGGCCGTTCGAGAGCGCGTCGAGCTTTTTCGCGTCGACCTTCTTGACCGGCACCCCGCGCTCCTTCGCCATGGCCACGATGCGGGAGATCGGCTGGCCGCGCGCGGGCACCTCGTCGCAGATGTAGACGCACTCCACCTCGCGGGAGCCGCGCAGCAGCTCGATCACCGCGTTGCGGCCGAGCACGGTGTTCTCGTCCTCCCGGTCGAGCCGGGGATTGGAATTCGCCATACGGAGCCCTCCTCCGGAGGGATGGCCTCCGGTTATACGTTCTGTTTTATACAGAGTATATTATAACATAACAGTATACCGGATGCTAGAGATTCGTTGCGATTTTGCAAAAAAAGAGACGATTTTTGCCGAAAAAGATTACAGCAGGAAGAACGCGCACGCAACCGCGGCCCCCACCAGCGCCGCCAGCCCGATTTTGAGGGCCTCTCCCAGCGGGGTTTTGCGCTTTTCATGCCCCGCGGGGTTGTAATCGATCTGCGAGAGGTATTCCCCCGCGCGCGCCCGCAGGCTCAGCTTGTCCTCCCCCTGCGCGTTCGGCCGCAAAAATAAAATCGCCTTTTCAAAGTACCGGTTGTCGGTGTGCACCACCTCGATCACCTTTTGACTGACACCCTTCAGCATCTGCTTGCTCCTTCCCCCGCGCCCGAAAAATTTTTCACCTTCCGCCCCGCGCGGCGGGCGGAAGGGCCTTGCGCCGCAAAAGAGGGGCGGGCGGGCCGCGGCTGCCGCCCGCGCCGCCCCCGACGCCCCGATTTTAAAATCGTTTTGCTTTCCTATTTTGAACAGCGGGTCTTCATTTATTCCCCTGTCAAGGGCCAATTTGAACAAAAATCAGCCGCCCGGTTTTCGGAAACGTTATACGCCGGGTATTACAAAAAAGCCGGAATGGATTCCCCATTCCGGCCCATTGTGGAAAACTCTGT
Organism: Anaerotruncus massiliensis (ex Togo et al. 2026); assembly: GCF_030825285.1. NCBI lineage: Bacteria > Bacillati > Bacillota > Clostridia > Eubacteriales > Oscillospiraceae > Anaerotruncus > Anaerotruncus massiliensis (ex Togo et al. 2026). Next base: position 15,366 of record NZ_JAPJQF010000055.1, on the reverse strand, counting down.
GGAAACGGTAGAAAACTTTGCGGACGTATCCGTGTTTTCCACCTTGTCCCCCTTTCAACGGCGGCGAAAAAAAACGACGCCTCCCAGTTTCTTCCACTACTGCGAGTAATCCGGCCTTCCCCCCGTTTTTGTATAGATTGATAAAGTTCCCTGTAAAATCTTTGTTCCTTTTGGCGGCGCGATCTGCTATACTGGGAGGGTAAAAATTCTGAAAAAGGAGTCCCGCCCATGGCACCAGTTTCGACCGGATGCGGCGCGTTCCTGCGCGGAAACGACGTGATTCTCCCCGATTCGGGCGATTTCTCCCTGCCCGAAACGCTCGACTGCGGACAGGCGTTCCGCTGGAAAAGGCTGCCCGACGGCGGCTTTTTTGGTGTGGCGCGCGGCAGGGCCTGTCACATTGCACAAACGGCCGGGGAAATCCGCATCCTGGGCGGCGCGGAGGACTTCGAGGCGGTGTGGCGCGGCTATTTCGACCTCGACCGCGACTACGGGGAGGTCAAGCGCCGCCTCTCCTCCGACCCCGTCCTCGCGCGCGCCGTCGCCTACGCCCCCGGCGTCCGCGTGCTCCGGCAGGAGCCGTGGGAGGCGCTCTGCTCCTTCATCATCAGCCAGAACAACAACGTCCCCCGCATCAAGGGGATCGTCGAGCGGCTGTGCGCCGCCTTCGGGGAGCCGCTCGGGGAGGGCGTCCACGCCTTCCCCTCCCCCGAACGCCTCGCCGCGCTCGAGCCGGACGACCTCGCGCCCATCCGCGCGGGCTTCCGGGCGCGCTACCTCGTGGACGCGGCACGAAAGGCCGCCTCGGGCGAGGTGGACCTCCCGGCGCTCGCGCACCTGCCTCTCGAGGAGGCGCGCGGGGAGCTCCGGAAGATCACCGGCGTGGGCGCCAAGGTGGCCGAATGCGCGCTGCTCTACGGCTGCGGGCGCGTCGAGTGCGTGCCGATCGACGTGTGGGTGCGCCGGGTGCTCGACCGGCTCTACCCGGACGGCCTGCCCGCCTGCGCGCGCGGCGTGGAGGGGCTCGCCCAGCAGTACCTCTTCCACGCGGCGCGCACCTGTCCCGGCTTCCTGCCCGGGGAAGCCGCCCAATCCTCCGACGGAAGGTGAAGCCATGTCCCCCGCCAAATTCCCGCGGCCCGGCCTGCGGATCTTAAAGTCCGCGCTCGCCGTCTTCCTCTGCTTTCTCATCGACACGCTGCGCGGCGACGGCGTCCCCTTCTACTCCGCGATCGCCGCCATCCTCTGCATGCAGCCCGACGTGCGGGGGGGCCTCCGCGTCGGGCTCAACCGGGTCGTCGGCACGCTGATCGGCGGTCTCTACGGCATGGGCGTGCTCTACCTGCTGCGCACCTTCCTGCCCGAGGGGACCGGGCTCCTGCAGTACGCGATCATCTCCGCCGCCCTCGTCCCGCTCATGTACCTCACCGTGCTCGTCAAAAAGACCTCCGCCACCTATATCACCTGCGTCGTCTTTTTGAGCATCACCGTCTCCCACGGGCTCGACCTCGTCCCCTATGTGTTCGCGCTCAACCGCATCCTCGATACGCTCATCGGCATTTTCATCTCCCTGTTTGTCAACTGGATCCCCTTTCTGCGCAACCGGAAGGCGGGCCAGGAGCAATAAAAGAAACCGGCGTCCGCCGGATGGAGGCAATATGGACCAGACGGAACGCATCACGATTCCCGGCGCGGCGGAGGGGATTCCCGCCCTCCTGTGGGGCCCCGCCTCCGACCGCTGGATCATCGCGGTGCACGGCAACTTCTCGCACAAGGCGGACCGGGTTATCGCCCTGCTGGCGCGGCGCGCCGCCGAAAAGGGGTACCGGACGCTCAGCTTCGACCTGCCGCAGCACGGCGAACGGGCCGGCGGCGCCCTGCCGCCCGATCCGCCGTCCTGTGTAAGCGACCTCGGCGCGGTCTACGAATACGTCCGCCCGCGGGCGGAACGCGTCGCCCTCTTCGGGTGCAGCATGGGGGCCTATTTCGGCCTGCTCGCCTACCACGGGCTGCCCCTCTCCCAGAGCCTCTTCCTCTCCCCCGTGGTCAACATGGAGCGGATCATCCGCGACATGATGGCCGCCGCCGGCGTGAGCGAGGAGCGGCTGCGGGCGGAAAGGCTCATCCCGGTGGAGGGCGGCCCGCCGCTCGACTGGGACTATCTCGACTACGTGAGGACCCACCCCGTGCGCTTCGCGTGGGAAAGCCCGACGTCCATCCTCTACGGCGAAAACGACGCTCTCTGCGTATGGCCGGAGATCGCCGCCTTTTCGCGGCGGTACGGCGCCGAGGTGCGGGTCCTTCCGGGCGGGGAGCACTTTTTTCACACGCCCGGGCAGCTGTCGGCCTTTGACGACTGGGCCGCAGGCGCCCTGCGGGAATAAAAGGCGGCCGCCCCGGGGCGGCCGCCTTTTATTCCCCCGCGGCGCGCGCCCGGGAAAAAGGGGGGCCGCGGGAACCGGCATTTATTGACATCCTCCGACAATGCATTATAATGGAAGCAACCGGACACCTCTCCATTGGGAAACAAAATCTGACAGGCGGTGGTGCAGTTGACCTTCGCGCAGTTCAAACGGATGAAGCCCAAATACAAGCGCCGGCTGATCCTTGTGACGCTCATCGCCCTCGCGCTCTGCATCGGGGTGCTCTTCGGCATCTCCAAGGGCATCGAGGCACTGCGCGTGCGGCTCAACACCACGACGCTCGACAAGATCACCGCCGCCAACGTCCTGGATAAGGCGAGCATGAATAAAATCCTCGAGGTCATGAAGCAGGACGACTCGGCCAACGTGCTCGTGGTGGACAGCGTCCTCACCATGTCGGGCGAGGGCAGGGTGACGGGGCTCACGATGAACCTCACCAACCTCGTCAGCCAGGGCTCCGCCGAGGAGTGGCGGCTGACCGCCACCGAAAAAAAGGCGAAGCTTCGCAAGGTCAAGACCCGCTATGAGAACCTCAACGCCCAGCGCCTGCGGCTCATGGAGTTCAAGACCTACTACCCCGCGCTCTCCCGCGCGGCCTCCCCCCAGCTGCTCACCCTGCTCACCGACCGCGCCCCCGCCGGGGCGAACGGCTCCTATACCTTTACCGACCATTTCGGCAACAACCTCTCCCCCGAATACGACTCCTACCTCGCCCGCGGGCTCGAGGGAGTGTGGGTCTCCCGCATCGGCGGGGTCTCCGGCTTCGCCGAGGGCTACGCCCGCCCCAACGACTGCGCGCCCGCCGTCGTCTCGGTCGAGGCGGTCGACACCGCCAGGAGCAAGAACAAGAAGGTCGTCCTGCTCCCGCCCGAGGACCGGTTCGTCGTCCTGCTCGAGGCGGGCCCCTACGCGTAGGGCCGCTTAAATCCCCCGCTCGAGCATGAGCACGATCACCGTGATGTCGTCCTCATGCCCGTCGGTGCGGCGGCGCCTGGCCTCGTCGGCCAGCTGCTCGCTCAGCTCCTTCGGGTCGTCCCCCCCGTAGTGTTCGAGGTCGGACACCAGCCATTCATAGCCGCCGGCCACCGCGCCGTCCGACACCATGACGATCACATCGCCGTCACGCAGCGTGACGGCGTTTTTTTCGAAGTTCACGCCCCCGAGGATGCCCACCGGCAGCGAGCTCGACTCGACATAGCCCCCCTTGCCCGACTTGCGCAGGAAGGTGGGGGCCGCGCCCGCCTTGTAGAACTCCGCCTTGCCGGTGTAGAGGTCGACGCCGGTGATGTCGATCGTGGCGAGCGATTCGTCGCCCGATTTGACGAGCAGCGCCGAATTGACGAGCTTGAGGGAGGCGTCGAGGCTCACGCCCGCCTCGATCAGCCGCGCCAGCAGCTCGGAGGTCATCGTCGAGTCGACCGCCGCCGCGCCGCCGCTGCCCATCCCGTCCGACAGGATGACGTTCACCCGGCCGCCCCGGCCGTCGACATAGCTGTAGCTGTCCCCGCACAGCCGCGAACAGCTGCTCCCCAGCTGGGTCGCGCCCCACTTGACCGTGTAGACCGCCTTCTCGGTGAAGGTCATCACCGTCGCCGCGCAGTCGGTCCGGTTTTTGCAGGCGGGCAGGCCGAAATCCCGCCCGCAGATGTCTGACAGCGACACCGTCAGCTCGGTCAGGTCGAGCCGCGAGAGCTTGTAGGTGGGGATCGTGACCTCCAGCGTCATGTTCGCGCCGCCGTCCACCGTGCAGGTCACGAGGTCGGGAAAGACGTTCAGCGACTGGAGGTACTCCCGCACCTTGCCCGCCGTCGTGCCGTCCTGCGTGGCCAGCTCGTCGAGGTCGCGCCCCATCGCGTCGATCATCAGCGCCATCCCCTCGAACTGGTCGGTCACCACCCCGCGCACCTGCGACACCTTGCGCCGCATGCTCTCCCGCGCGGTATATTCCTGGAAGAGCAGGTTCATCTGGGTCGAAAGCTCGGGGAGGCGCAGGCAGCTCTTGGAGAAGTAGGCGGGGAACGCCTCGGGCGCCAGCTCCTCCCCCCTGCGCAGCACCCCGAGCGCGTCGTTGAGCACGTTGCAGGTGTCGGTATATTTGAGCTGCCAGCAGACCGAGCGGTTCTTGCACTTGCGGCACACCCGGTCCGCGGCCGCGTTGTAGACCGACGAGAGGTCCCCGCTCACCATCCCGGAGAGCCGCTCGTTGACCCTGCGGGTCGTGTCGGCCACGTCCCGCAGGGCGAGCGACACGCCGCCGATTCGGTTCTTCAGCAGCGCCTTGTAGGTCTCCCCCTGCACCGCCCGGTCCCCCGCCGGGCGGGCGGAAAACCGCTTGAGGAAGGAGGCGGGGATGAGGATCGAGAGGATGCTCGCCACGAATACCTCGATGAGCAGCCCGCGGTCGAGGATGCGGCGGGCGGCGAGCAGCGCGAAGGTGTTGACGACGATGAACGCCCCGGCCGAGGCGGCGCGCCCCATCGGCGCGAACACCCCGGCCAGCAGCCCGCCGAAGCCGTAGGTCCCCATCAAAAAGGTGTACGGCCCGCCGATCACCCCGGCGGACACGCCGGCCGCGACCCCGGCGATCGCGCCGCCCGCCTCGCGGGCGGCCTGCGCGCAGATGAGGATGACGAGCACCGCCAGCGTGCGCCCGACCGACACGCCGAGCACCTTGAGGTTGACGAGGGCGAGGATGACGATGCAGAAGGTAATGACCAGCGAGGTCACGTCGGTCTGGCGCAGGTTGTCGGCGCCCAGCTCAAGCGCCTGCGCGGACCGGGAAAAGAAGTAGGCGGCGCAGCAGGCGAGCAGCAGCTCGGCCACCGCGAGCACCCCGTCGTAGACGCTGCCGCCCGAGAGGAAGGTGATCGCCAGCGAGGGCGGCCCGAGGGCGAGGGCGGTGAGCGCCTGGCCGGACGGGCGGATCCCCTTGAGCAGGCTGCCGGAGGAGAGGACCCAGCGCAGCAGAAACAAAAACGCCATCGCGACGATGTACTTGACGTTCCCAAGCACGTCGAGGGAGAACAGATAGCCGAGCGTGGCGCCGAGGATGGCCGCCGCGCCGAACTTCTGTTTCGCGGATGCCGCGAACGCCACCCCAAAGGGGGCGAGCCCGCCCAGCACGAACGCGTTGGCCGACACAAAGCCCGCCGCGATATACCCGAGATATCCGAGCCCGAGCTTGTGGGCGCGTACCGCCTGGCGCGCCCGCGCGCCGATCGAAAGCCCCGCGAGGCCTGTCCTGTTCTGCATAAAGTTCACCTGTTCCTCATATGATAGAAGGTTATCCTTGCTGTAACATTAATTGTAGATATTACAGTCTGCATAACCGGTCGAAAGAGGTTGTCGATTTTGGAGGCTTTCCGGCGGAGCGCGCGGCAAAAAAGCCCCCGCCTTCCTTGAAATGCCTTTCCGCTTGTGCTAAAATACTTGCATATGATTTAATGTGCGAAAGCATCCTGCCGGAACGCAGAAAGGACGGCCCATCATGACCTATCAGTTTTCCAACCGCATGTCCTCCCTCCAGCCCTCGCTGGTGCGTGAGATTTTGAAAGCCACCTCCGACCCGGAGGTCATCCCCTTCGCGGCGGGCAACCCCGCCCCCGACGCCTTCCCCGTCGACGACGTGCGCCGCATCACGGCGGAAATCCTCCGGGACCGCCCCATCGACGCGCTGCAGTATTCGATCACCGAGGGCTACCCGCCCCTGCGCGAGGCGCTCAAAAGGATGGTCGCCGACCGCTACGGCGTCCCGATGGAGGGAAACGACCTCATCATCCTGTCGGGCGCACAGCAGGGCGCCGACCTCGCCACCAAGGCGTTCGTCAACGAGGGGGACACCGTCCTCTGCGAGGACCCCTCCTTCATCGGCTGCCTGAACTGCTTCCGATCCTACAACTGCAACCTCGTCGGCGTCGAGATGGAGGCGGACGGCCTCAACCTCGAAAAGCTCGAGCGCGCGATGGCCGAGCAGCCCAACGTCAAGCTCCTCTACGTCATCCCCAACTTCCAGAATCCGACCGGCATCACGACGAGCCTACATAAGCGCAGGGAGATCCTGCGCCTCGCGCAAAAATACGACGTCATGGTCTTCGAGGATAACCCCTACGGCGACCTGCGTTTCGCGGGCGAGCCGCTCCCCGCGATCAAATCCTTCGACACTGACGGCCACGTCCTCTATGTCGGCAGCTTCTCCAAAATTCTCGCGCCGGGCGTCCGCGTCGCCTTTGTCGCCGCGCCTCCCGCCGTCATCGCCAAGATGACCGTCGGCAAGCAGTGCGCCGACGTGCACACCAACATCCTCGCCCAGATGATCTGCGAGCGGTGGCTTGCCACCGCCGACCTCGGCGCGCATTTCGCGCGCCTCCAGGAGATCTACCGCCGGAAATGCGCCCTCATGCTCGACTGCATCGACCGGGAGTTCTCCCCCCGCGTCGCCCACACCACCCCCGAGGGCGGCCTCTTCCTCTGGTGCACCCTGCCCGAGGGCGCGGATATGATGGATTTCTGCAACCGCGCGGTCGCCGAGAAGGTCGCCGTCGTGCCGGGCATCGCCTTCCTCGCGAGGGAGACCGACCCCTGCCGCAGCTTCCGCATGAACTTCTCCACCCCCACCGACGAGGCGATCGTCGAGGGGTGCAAACGCCTCGGCAGGCTGACCCACGCGCTTTACGACTAAGAAGATAGGAGCTTTCACAATGGAACAGACCGCACAGCCCAAACCCGAGCGCAGACAGCGCATCTTTTCCGGCATCCAGCCCACCGGCATCATGACGCTGGGCAACTACCTCGGCGCGATCAAAAACTGGGTCGCGCTCCAGGATGAATACGACTGCGTCTACTCGGTGGTCAACATGCACGCGATCACCGTCCGCCAGGACCCCAAGGCCCTGCGCGAAAACACCCTCGCCGCGCTCGCGCTCGTCATGGCCTGCGGCATCGACCCGGAAAAGTCGGTGCTCTTCATTCAGAGCCATGTCAAGACCCACGCCGAGCTCTCGTGGGTGCTCTCCTGCAACACCCAGTTCGGCGAGCTCTCCCGCATGACCCAGTTCAAGGATAAGTCCGCCAAGCATCCCGAAAACGTCAACGCCGGCCTCTTCACCTACCCGGTGCTCATGGCCGCCGACATCCTGCTCTATCAGGCCGACCTCGTGCCCGTGGGCATCGACCAGAAGCAGCACCTCGAGCTCGCGCGCAACATCGCACAGCGGTTCAACGGCGTTTACGGCAACGTCTTTACCCTGCCCGACGGCTATATCCCCAAGCTCGCCGCCAAGGTCATGTCCCTTCAGGAGCCCACCAAAAAGATGAGCAAGAGCGACGACAACCCCAAGGCTTTTATCGGCATCCTCGACAAGCCCGAGACGATCGTCAAGAAGTTCCGTTCCGCCGTCACCGACTCGGAGGCCGAGGTCGTCTGCCGCGAGGGCAAGGACGGCATCAATAACCTCATGGCGATCTATTCCGCCGTCACCGGCAGGGACTTTCCCGCCATCGAGGCGGAGTTCGCCGGACGCGGCTACGGCGACTTCAAAACCGCCGTCGGCGAAGCGGTCGCAGAGACCCTCCGCCCCGTGCGCGAGCAGTTCGACCGCTATATGGCCGACAAGGCCTTCCTCGAGGAATGTTACAGGAAGGGCGCCGCGCGCGCCGAGGCGATTTCCCAGCGGACGCTGGATAAGGTCTATAAGAAAATTGGGTTTTTGGCGAAATAGGTTTTTTTGAATTTGCCGCTCGGGGAGCGGTGCAGTTTGTCGGTGGCCGGCCGACGGCCGTTTTAGGTTTGCCGCTCATTGAGCGGCGCAGTTTGTCGGTAGTCGACCGACGGCCGTTTTAGGCTTGCCGCTCATCGAGCGGCGCAGTTTGTCGGTAGTCGACCGACAGCGAATTCCTTTCTTGATCGCCCAAGAAAGGAACCAAAGAAGGGCGCGAGGGGCTTCGCCCCTGCGACCCCAGCGCCGCCTCCAGTTGGCCTTCGGCCAAAGTCGGCGGCGCCCTGCCACGGATCAGCGAACGAGCCTACAGCAACCCGCCAGCCGCCGCGCCGCGGGCGCAATGCCTCTGCCCGAGAGCCTCCGGGACCGTCCTATCATGCTTTCGGGGAGATACGATCCCAGAACGCAAAAGAGCGCCGCCCATCCGGACGGCGCTCTTTTAGTTTTTTGTAATCTCACTATTATCTAATGCATAATCAAGCAACATGCCAATCAGCTCATTACGAGATCTTCCACTCGCTACGGCCAACTTTTCAACCCGTTCTACCGTTTCTGTCTTAATCCGAATTGAAAACGTTTTATAGCCGTCGTCTCCCTTGGGGCGCTTGGGGCTAATATGCAACTTTCCTTTACTCATAAAACCCCTCCTGCCTTAAAGTATACCTTGACATTTTTACGTATGATATGTTATACTTTATGTTAAATAACATGTTATTATTCAAAGAGGGGGGCGTAACAGTGCCCAGCTATCAGAAGATGTACCGCATCATGCTAAAGGCGGCAAGTGAAGCGGCAGAATCACTGGACATATATGAACGACTCGTCGCAGACCAGACACGTAAACTTCGGGAGGCACTGCGAGAAGCCGAAGAGCTATGCAAATCGAGTGAAAGCGCGGAGGACGCGTAAAGGAGCCGCCGAGAGGCGGCTCCTTTGATATAGCGCGGCGTGGCCCGCAAGGTTGGGCGGAAAACTGTGCGGCTTCGCCGCGCACGCGCGCAAAGCGCGCGAACGCCCGGAACGGGCGTTGTTTTCCGCCCTGTGGCCGTGCCTCCCCAGAAGCACCCCCGGTACGGTTCCGGAGACTCACGGGCAGGGGCATTGCGCCCGCGGCGCGGCGGCGAGCGGGATGCTGCACACCCGCCCATTGATCCGTGGCAGGGCGCCGCCGACTTTGGCCGAAGGCCAACCGGAGGCAGCGCGGGGGTCAAGGGGGCGCAGCCCCCTGCGGCTTCTTTCCCCCATTTCTTGTCCGTACAAGAAATGGGGCCGCCCGCCGGGGCGGGACCCGGCAACTACGCCGCTCGACGAGCGGTATGTCTAAGGGGTCGCTGTCGGTCGACTACCGACAAGCTCCACCGCTCCCCGAGCGGCAAATCTAAAACCGCCGTCGGTCGGCCACCGACAAGCTCTGCCGCTCCCTGAGCGGCACATCTGAAGCGCCCCGAAGGGGCAGTCCTCCGAGCGAAAGCTCAATAAAAAAGAAGCTTCACAGCAAGCGCCGAAAGAAAGAACCCGGAAATATCCGCGCTGAGGGCGGCGGGGATGGTATGCCGGGTATTTTTGATGCCCGCCGCGCCGTAATAGACGGCGATGGTATAGAAGGTGGTTTCCGTGGAACCCATCATGACGCTGGCAATGCGGCCGGCGAGGCTGTCGGGGCCGTGGCTGCGGAGGATGTCGTTGAAAATCGCCATGGCGCCGCTGCCCGAAATGGGGCGGATGAGCGAAAGGGGGATGACCTCGCGGGGCAGGCCGAGCAGCTTTCCGATCGGCTCGAGGGCAAAGGAGAGCAGATCGAGGCCGCCGCTGGCCTTGAACATGCCGACGGCGACGACGAGCGCTACAAGGGCGGGCAGGATGCTGACGGCGGTCGTGAGCCCCTCCTTCGCGCCCTCGACGAAGAGGTCGAACACCTTGACGCCGCGCAGAAGCCCAAACCCGACGATCCCGGCGATGGCGAACGGGACCATCCAGACGCCGACCGCGGTCACGGCCGTTTCCTCCAGAGGGGCGCGAGCAGCCCCGCCATCACGATGCCCACGGCCACCGAGCCGACCGATGCGATCCAGGTGGCGGGCAGGATGTCCAGCGGCGCGGCGGAGCCCGCCTGCATGCGAAGCATCGCCGTGGTGGCGGGGATGAGCTGGATTGAGGCGGTATTGACGACGACGAACATCGCCATATCGTTTGTCGCGGCGCCGTCGGCGCGCTGTTCTTTGGCCATCTCGCACATCGCGCGGATGCCCAGCGGGGTGGCCGCGTTACCGAGGCCGAGGAAGTTCGCGATGAGGTTCATGGTGATGGCGTTCACCGCCTCGCCGTTGGGGCGCAGACCCTTGAAAAGGCGTTTTGTGACCGGAGAGAGCAGGCGGGAGAGCAATTCGGTGAGGCCCGACTCCTGTGCAATCTTCATAAGCCCGCTCCACAGACAGAGCATCCCGGTGAGGGAGAGCACCAGCGTGACCGCCTCTCCCGCCTGCCCCATGGCGGCTTCGGAAAGCTGGGGCATCCGGCCGGTCAGCGCGGCGAAAACGAAGGAAAAGAGAATGATTCCTGCAAAAATGACGTTCATCATACCCGGACACCCCCTATCGGTTCCGTATATGTATATTATACAGTTTATTCTTTTATGTTTCGTTATTCATGACAAATATTGACGCATTTTTCACAAATTCGTTTACAATTTTACAAAAATACGTTATATTGTTAGTTAAAGGCATTTTTGCCGGATAGGGGGTGTATAAATGAAATCTACCGGTATCGTCCGCAAAGTCGACGAGCTGGGACGCATCGTTCTTCCAATTGAGTTGCGCCGCACTTTAGACATTAATGAAAAGGATTCCCTTGAGATCTACGTGGATGGCAACCATATTATCCTGAAGAAATATGAGCCCGCGTGCATCTTCTGCAACAGCGCGACGAATGTCGTCAGCTTCAAGGGAAGAAACGTCTGCGCCGAGTGCATCAATCAGTTGTCTGACGCAAAATAGCTGCGTTGAATGTGTGGGAAGAGAAGAAGTAGTCTTTTTGGGAAACAGAAAAAAGCACAGGACATTGGGTCCTGTGCTTTTCTCTTTCTTTCGATTTGTGACCGGTCAGACGGGCGCTTCCCCCTCCGGTCCGGAACCGCCGGTTTCCTCCCCGCCCGGCCGCGGCGCGGGCGGTTCTTCCGCGGGCGCCCGGGAGGCCTGCGCCTCCAGGTAGCGGTCGATCTCCGGCTTGTATTCCCGGGTGGAGTCCCCATACTCGTCCACGCCGCCGCTCTCCCCCGTCTGGATGAGGTAGCGCGCGTACATCGCGAGGGAGGCGCTCTGGTAGGGCACCAGATAGAAGCAGATCCCCAGCTGGGCGAGCATCAGAAGCAGGAGCAGGCCCGTGACCTGGAAAAGGTAGAAGGGATCGGAGAAGGGGATAAAGAGGACGAGCAGCGCCGCCAGCAGCGACGGCAGGTACCAGAGGATGAAGGAGAGGGCGAAGAGGAAGACGCTCCCCTTGTAGCCGCGCACCAGCTTCACGCCCTCCCGGATGGCCGCGCGCGCCTTGTAGCCGGGGTGCTCGGCGAGCAGGTAGGGGGCGAGGAAATAGCGCAGCCCGACGATGACGATCACGACGCAGGCGATCACCATCCAGACGAGCATGAGCAGCATGGCGAAGGTCCGGGTGGCGCGGCCGGCTCCGCCCGCGACGGAGAGCAGCCCTGTCAGCAGGGCGAGTGGGACGGTCAGCAGGAGGGTCCAAAGGAGCATCCGGAGCCCGATGAGGAAGTTGAGCCAGAGCGCGCGGAAATACCCGGCGGCCGTCTCAAAGTAGTGGAAGATGCCCGTTACGCCGTCCCGCTCGCCGCCCGTGCGGCGGTAGTACCAGCGGATGATCCCCTGCCGCAGCGGGGTCATGATGAAAAAGACGAGCAGCGACACGAGCAGCGTGATCGCGATGGAGGCGGGGGCGATGTTCGCCGCCGCCCGGAAGGCGTTACCCGTGCCCGAGCGGTTGACGAATTCCGACACGCCGCTCACCTCGCGGATGCCGTATTCCAGCAGGTTGATCAGCACCCCGGGGATCACGGAGATCAGCATGATGCCGATCGCCCTGCCCCAGCTGCCCGCCAAAGCCCGCCTGGCGTTGGTCTTGAGCGCCCTGAAAAGTCCCATTGGTATCCCTCCCTGCGGGAGTCGTCCCGCGGCGGATTACTGATTGCTGTTCATAAGGTGCGCCGAACAGCCCGTTTTCACGCGGCCCGGCGCAAATTTTCCCATCCGCTCACGCGAGCAGTTCGGCGGCCCTCTGGGCGACGAAGCCGCCCATCTGTTCGGTCGTCCACACCGGCAGCCCGTCCCCCCGGATGTCGGGGGTGCGCGCCGTTCCCAGCGCGTCGGAGACCGCCTGTTCGACCGCGCCCGCCAGTTCGGGCAGGTCGAAGGTGTAGCGCAGCATCATCGCCGCCGAGAGGATGGTCGCCAGCGGATTGGCCTTCCCCTGCCCCGCGATGTCGGGCGCGCTGCCGTGGATCGGCTCGTAGAGGCCGAAGGGGCCATCCCCAAGGCTCGCGGAGGCGAGCATGCCGATCGAGCCGGAGATCATCGACGCCTCGTCCGAGAGGATGTCCCCGAAGAGGTTTCCGGTCACGAGCACGTCGAACTGCGCGGGGTCGCGCACGAGCTGCATGGCGGCGTTGTCCACATAGAGGTGGGTGAGCGCCACGTCGGGGAACTCCTCCGCCACGCGGGTGACCGTCTCCCGCCAGACGCGCGAGGTCTCCAGCACGTTCGCCTTGTCCACCGAGGTCACGCGGCGGTCCCGCCTGCGTGCCAGGCCGAACGCGACCCTTGCGATCCGCTCAATCTCGGGCACGCTGTAGCCCATGATGTCCCTGCCGTGGAGGACCCCGTCCCGTTCAAAGCGGCTGTGCTCGCCGAAATAGACGTCCCCCGTGAGCTCGCGCACCACCATGATGTCCACCCCGGCGCCGACGATCTCGTCCCTGAGGGGGGAAGCGGCCCTGAGCGCCGGGAAGATGGTGGCGGGGCGCAGGTTTGCGTAGAGGCCGAGCGCCGACCGGATGCCGAGCAGGCCCTTTTCGGGGCGCAGCCCGGAGGGGAGGCCGTCCCACTTGGGGCCGCCCACCGCGCCGAGCAGCACGGCCTGGGCCGCGCGGCACTTCTCCACCGTCTCGTCGGGCAGCGGGACGCCGGTCCGGTCGATGGCCGCGCCGCCGAGCAGCGCGTAATCGAGGCTGAGCCCGACGCCGCGCGCGCCGCAGACGGCGCGCAGCACCCGGACGGCTTCCTTGACAATCTCGGGGCCGATACCGTCGCCCTCGAGCACGCAGAGGTTCAGATTCATAGCGTACCTTCTCCTTGTAACGATATTATGTACATTCTAGCACGAAAATGTAAAAAGTCCACCAAAAAACGGCCTGCTTATTCGTCGGAATTGTCCCCCTGTCCGGACGGATAGGGGATCTGCTCGTAGACCTCAAACTTCTGGTCGCGCATCCACATCTGCGCGGAGAGCAGCAGCGTGTACCCCTCGCCGGGGCCCGCGTTCCAGCGCACCGCCTCCCGCTCGGGCAGTCCCATCGCGGCCAGCAGGTTCATGATGAGCGCGCCGTGCGTCACGACCGCCACCGAGGTCACGCGCTCCTCCATCATCCGGGCGAAGATGTACGCCACCGCCTCGACGGCGCGCCCCAGGAGCGCCGCCGCGCTCTCCCCCTGCGGCGGGGCGGCCCCGGCGGGGGTCGCGATCCACGCCCGGAAGGCGGGGTCCTGCTCGAGGTCGGTGATCGTCCGGTTCTCGAACGCCCCGAAGTCGAGCTCCCGCAGCTTGTCCAGCGGTTCGAGCGGGCGGCCCGGGTAGAGCAGCTCCGCCGTCTGCCGCGCGCGCAGCAGCGGGCTTGTATACACCCGCTCCGCCCACGGGTACTCGCAGGTGTCCCGCAGCTTTTCCAGCTGCGCCCGACCCTCGGGACAGAGCGGCAGGTCGGTGCGCCCGATGTAGCGCCCCTCGAGATTCGCCCGGGTCAGGCCGTGCCGGAGCAGATGGATTTTGTATGTTAGCATAAACGAAACGCCCCTTTTTGACTTTTTTTCACAAAACTTTCATTTTCTCGACATGCCCTATTTACAAAAGGTTTTGGTTATTATATAATTTACAGTACGTAAAAGGCCTTTTCCGGGACCTCCACGGGTCCTGAGAGATAGATAAAAAAGGTTCTTGAGGGGTATTGACAAATGAACGCTGACTTTCCAAGGGTCCTGACCTTACTGCGCAAGGAGCGCGGCATCAGCCAGAAGCTCGCGGCATCCAAGCTCGGGATTTCGCAGGCGCTGCTCTCCCATTACGAGAAGGGCATCCGCGAATGCGGGCTGGATTTCCTCATCCGCTGCGCCGATTTTTACGGCGTTTCCTGCGACTATATGCTCGGCCGCTCCCCCGACCGCACCGGCTCCAAGCTGACGGTCGAGGATATCCCGGAACCGGACAGCGTCGGCAAGGAGAATGTCTTCAAATCGGGCGTGCTCCCCGTCCTCAATAAAAAGCTGATCGCCAACTCGCTCAACATCCTCTTCGACATGCTTTCGCGCAGCGCGTGCAAGCCGCTCGTCAACGAGGTGTCCTCTTTTCTGATGCTCGCGGTCTACCGGATGTTCCGGCTGGTCTACGGGGCCAACCCGCGCAATCAGAGCGCGATGTTCACCGTGCCCGACACCGTCGCCCAGCAGTACGCCGACGCCGCCATGCAGGTGTGCAGCGCCAACGCCTATTCGATCGCCAAGGGCGATCCCGCCGTGGACATGGAGCGCATCCCCAACGTGGACCCGCTCTACGTCACCACCGAGGCGCTCTCGCGGGACTACCCGCTCTTCGCCTCGTCCCTGCTCAACCTCATCCAGAATTCCGAGGCCCGCATCGCCTACCCGGCCGCCGGGAAAAAATAGCGCGGGCGTTCCCCATCCGGACCGCGGCGCGCGCCCCGGCGGAGCCATGGGGCTATTTTACCATTTTTTGCGGCGCGGCGCAATCGCGCGGCGCAAAATTGAACCGTTTCCGCCTGCCGGGGCCCGTCCGTTCGGACGGGCCCTTTTTAGCGCGGCGGAAAACACGGGGACGGGGCGGGGCCCCGGACCCACCGCCCCGCCGGCAGCCACAACTGCTCCCCCACACCGGACACAACTCCATGTTGGTACTTCGTCCGGCAGACGTGACCGAAACGACAATTG
>NZ_JAPJQF010000054.1:0-17803 GCF_030825285.1 Anaerotruncus massiliensis (ex Togo et al. 2026) | reverse complement strand
CCCTATTTCTTGGGCGGCCAAGAAATAGGGCCGCCCGCCGGGGCGGGACCCGGTAACTCCGCCGCTCGACGAGCGAAAATCTAAATCGTGGTCGTCACGTCGACGTTCGTGCGCGCGATCACGACGGGCACACCTTCCCCGACGGCGGCGCGGACGAGACCCGCGAGGTAGTCTAGAACGATCGTTTCGGTGCCGAAATGCCCCGCGTCGAGCAAAGTGATTCCGCGGTGGACCGCGTCGAGCATCACGTCGTGCTTGACGTCTCCGGTGACATACGCCTGACAGCCCGCGGCGGCGGCCGCCTCAAGCATGTTTCCGCCCGAGCCGCCGCATACCGCCACCCGCTCGATCGCGCGGCCGCCGTCGCAGTAGCGCACCGCCTGGAGGTCGAGCATCCGCTTGACGTAGTAGGCGAATTCCGGCGGGGTCATGCCGCGCGCGAGGGTCCCCACGCGGCCGATGCCCTCGCCGGGGCAGGTCTCCTCAAGCGGCGCGGTGTCCGCAAGCTCGAGCCGCGCGGCAAGGATGTCGTTGACGCCGCCCCTGGCGATGTCGAGGTTGGTGTGGGCGCTGACGACCGACAGCCCCGCCCGGACAAGCCGCCAGACGAGGGTGTCGGCGGTGACCCGCTTCATGGGGTGGAAGATCACCGGATGATGGGTCACGATGAGGTTCGCGCCGCGCGAGACGGCCTCGTCGATTACATTGTCGGTCACGTCGAGCGCGACGAGCGCGCCCTTCACCTGCTCGTCCGGGTCCCCGACGAGCAGCCCGGGGTTGTCAAAATCCATCGCGAGCGAAAAGGGGGCCGCCGCGTCGATGGCGTTATAGACGTCCTTTACGTTCATGCCGTGCACCTGCTTTCCAGTTCTTTTAAGAGCGCCCGCAGTTCCTCGTATTCCGCCCCGGGGCTGGCGGCGCGTCCCAGCCCCTCCACCCGCTCGCGGATCAGCCGCGCCGTCTTGGCAAGGTACCGCCGCGCGGCGGGCGACGGGTCGTCGAGCAGCGTTCCGCAGTACGCCTCGGCGGGCGTGAGCGTCCGCGCCCGGCCGGTATAGGCGGCCTGTATGACCGCGTAGGGGAAGTTTCCCGACACCACCGCCTCCTCCCGCAGGATATCAAAGCCGTTCTCCGCGAGGCTGCGGCGCAGCCGCTCGGATTTGGTCATCGGCTGGAGCACGAAGCGCAGCGCCGGGTCGCGGGTCCAGGGGGCTTTGCCGATGATTTCCCAGATGAGGTCGCCCCCCATCCCCGCAATCACGATGTCGTCCGCCCCGCCCGCCGGAAGCCCGTCGAGCCCCGCGCACAGAATCAGTTTCACCCGGTCGGCGACGCCGTATTCGGACAAAGTGAAAGCCGCCTTTTCCAGCGGCTTCCGGTTGATGTCGCAGGCGCAGCCCGCGGAAATCTTTTTCTGCGCGGCAAGCCAGGCGACCAGATATCCGTGGTCGCAGCCGATATCCGCGCAGCGCGCCCCCTCCCGCACCATCGAGGCGATGGTCAGGAGCCGCGCGTCCAGCTTGGGCAGGCGTTCCATCAGGCCAGCACGTTCTTGGCGTCGGTGGCGTTGAGCTTGCGGAGCAGCGCGTCGCAGTCGACCCCGTGCACCATGCACGCCTCCGCGATCGTCTCCCCGCGCGAGGAGGGGCAGCCCAGGCAGTGCATCCCCATCTCAAGGAAATATTTCGCGAGGGACATGTCGTTGTCCAGCGCCTCGCCGATCAGCGTATCCTTCGTATAGATCATTTTACAAACCTCCGTTTTGGGAATCCGATTTTTGGCCGCGGGTTCCTTGCGGCTATTATAACATCTTTTTTGCGCCGCGAACAGGGGAAAATCCAACTTTTCAGGGCATGAAAACGGCCGCCGTTATAAAACGGCGGCCGGAAGATGCAAACAGATTACTGCTGCTCCTTCATCTTGGCAAAGCACTCGGAGCAGTAGACCGGACGGTCCTCACGGGGCTGGAAGGGAACCTTCGCCTCGCCGCCGCAGGAAGCGCAGGTGGCGGTGAACATCTCTCTCTGGGGGCGCGCATTGTTCTTGCGGGCATCGCGGCAAGCCTTGCAGCGCTGGGGCTCGTTGACAAAGCCTCTCTCAGCGTAGAACTCCTGCTCTCCCGCTGTGAAGACGAACTCGGCTCCGCACTCTTTGCATGTCAGTGTTTTGTCAGTGTACATTTTGGTTACCTCGCTTAAAATTTGATTTACCCGCTGGAACTGCGTGGACCGAGATTGAAAACCAAGCTCTGCCAATGGCGCCAAAGGGTAGTTATTATGCAATCCCTCTCGGGACTGTCACAAAATGGATTGCGTGCGTTTTCACTGGAAAACGCTCCGCAGCTTTCGCCGCACTCTCTGCAAGGCGTTGTCAACAGCTTTCGAGGATGAACCGAGTTCGCGGGACATCTCGTCGTAAGAGTAGGAGCTGAGGTACAATCTTAAAACCTGCCGTTCAAATGGGGACAAAAGGGTGGCTATCTGCCGGTTGCGCGCGTTTGTTTCCTCGCTCGCGATCAGCAGCTGTTCGGGGTCGTCTCCGGGAGACGCGAGCGCCTCCTCCGGCACGTCCTCGCCCAGCGAAAGATAGCTGCGCATCGGCGCGTTCTTGTCGCGCATATGCGCCGTCACGGTGCTGATGAGCTTGTTGTTCACGCACACCGCGGCAAACGTTTTGAAGCGCCCGGGGGCGTCCTCGCGGTAGTTGCGCACCGCCTTGAGCAGCGCGATCATGCCCTCCTGGTAGAGGTCGTCCGCGTCCGGCCCGCCCCTGGAATAGGAACGCGCGCGCGCGTGGACAAACGATCCGTACCGCTTGATCAAGATGGCCAGCGCCTCGTCGTCGCCGCCCTTTGCCCGCAGGGCGAGGGCCTCGTCGCTGGCGTCGCAGAGAGAGGTGGATTTTGCAGTGTCGTTCATGAGACCTCGTTCTCCCCGGCGTGTAAAACGCAGTGACCAAATTGATTCGTTATTCATTATAGCCACGGGGTCCGGTTTTGTCAAGCTATTTCAAAAATAGCACGCCTGCTCCCCCGGTTTTTTGACGTTTTCCCCAAAATTTCGCGCGGCTAATCGCGTACCGTCAAATCACGCAGCCATTTGAAGCCGAGGATGCGGAAGCTCGAGACCACCGTTTTGAGGATTTCGTCGCACTTGAGGCAGAGGAAGACGGCGGGCGCGGGCCAGCCGAGGATGAGCCCCGTCACGAAGCCGAGCGGCACCGCCACCCCCCACAGGAACGCCGTCTCGCAGATGAGCACGAACTTGGCGTCCCCGCCCGCGCGCAGGATGCCCACCATGCCGGTGATCGCGAGCGACTGGAAGAAGACGATGAGCGCGCCCACGCGGGTGATCCCCCGGGCGATCGAGATCGTCGCCTCGGAGAAGTTGTAGAAGGAGATGACCACCGGCCCGAGCGCCAGCGTCACCGCCGCCGAAAAGAGCCCCAGCACGACCGACAGCGCCAGCAGCGTGACCGAGCGCTGCTTGGCCTTCTCGTACTCGCCCGCGCCGATCGTGTTGCCCACGACGGTGAGGGCGGCGTTGCCCACGCCGAAGATCATCACCGACACGAGCTGGTTGATCACCGTGTAGATCGAGTTGGCGGCCACGAAGTTGGTGCCCATGCGCCCGATGACCACCGCCGTGATCGAGGTGCCGATCCCCCACATCAGCTCGTTGCCGATGACGGGGATCGAGACGGTGAAGTACTTCCTGTAGAAGTCGCGGTTGCTCGGGAGCAGGTCGCGCAGGGAGAAGCGGATCTTCTTCTCCTTCAGGAAGAGGTAGCCCGCCGCGATGCCGAACTCGACGAGACGGGCGCAGACGGTGGCGATCGCGCCGCCGCGCACCTCCAGCCTCGGCGCGCCGAACTTGCCGAAGATCAGCACATAGTTGAGCGACGTGTTGACCACGAGCGAGGCGAGATAGACGGCGATCGAGATATTCACCGTCCCCACCGAGCGCAGCATCATGATCGTGAGGTTCGCCGCCGTATAGAACGGATAGGACCACCCGAGGATGCGCAGATACTGCACGCCGAAATCGATGACGGCCTCCTCGGTCGTGAAGATGCCCATGAACTGGCGCGGGAAAAAGAGCGCCACGCAGGAGAAGACGACCGCCGCCGCCATCCCGATCTTATAGGTGATCGCCTCGACCCGGCGGATGACCTCCACGTCCCGCTTGCCCCAGTACTGGGCGATCAGCACGTTGGCGCCGCCCGCCACGCCGAAGCAGACGACCATCAGCATGAACCACAGCTGGTTGGCGATCGACGTCGCGGACAGCTGCACCTCGCCGAGCTGTCCGATCATCAGCGTATCCATCATCGAGACGGCCACGGTGATCAGGTTTTGCAGCGCGATGGGCACCGCGATCAGCATCAGCGACTTATAGAAGCCGCGGTCGTTTACAAACAGTTTCATTCCATTCCCTCTCTGTCCTCAAACCACAAAAAACGGGCGGGCCCGCGGCCCGCCCGGCCTCCCTGTCCGGGGGCCTATTCCTCCACGGTGACCTTGACGATGGTCACCGGCTTGCTCGTTTTGCCGGCCGGATTGCCCGCCTGGTCGGTCTCCCCCGTGTCGAGCGCGGCGATCTTGTCGACGACGTCCATGCCCTCGATCACATAGCCGAACACCGTGTGCACATCGTCGAGGTGGGGCGTGCCGCCCACCTCCTCATATTTTTTGAGCGCCGGGAGCTTCTGGTCCGCGTAATCCTGCGGGACTCCCGCCGCATATTTGCCGTCAAGCTCGCCGTTGAGCTCGTCGATCCGCGCGTTGACCTCCTCCTGCGACTTGCCGCCCGCCGCCATTTCGGAAATCTCCCGCTGCGCGGCCGAGACCTGGTCGTTCATATAGAGGTTCAGCAGGTAGTCGGACAGGCCCATCCCCGAGAGCGCGTCCTTGCGCTGCACGATGAAGAACTGGCTGCCATTGGTGTTCGCGCCCGAATTCGCCATCGAAAGCGCGCCGCGGAAATTGCGCAGCACCGGCGAGAACTCGTCCTCGAACGGCCCGCCCCAGATGCTCTCGCCGCCGGTGCCGTCGCCGTTCGGGTCGCCGCCCTGGAGCATGAAGTCGTTGATCACCCGGTGGAAGGTGAGGCCGTCATAGTAGCCCTCCCTCGCATGGGTGAGGAAGTTCTCCACCGCCTTGGGGGCCTCCTTCGGGAAGAGGCGCACCCGGATCGTCCCCTCGCTCGTCTCGATCGAGGCGGTGGGGTTGTCCGCGTAATCGCCCGTGCCCTCGAGCGCGGCGGTCATCTGCTCCATCAGCGCGAGGCCCTCCCCGCCCACCTCGGTCGGGACGGGGCCCGGCTCGGGCAGCGAGGCCTCGGAGGAGCTTTCCTCAGCGGCGGAAGACGGCGCCGGGGAACTCTCCGTGCCCTCCTCCTTGGCGCCGCACGCGGCGGCGGTGAGCATGACCGCGAGGGTCAGGAATATCGTCAGGATTTTTTTCATGTGTTTGGCTCCTTTGTTTTGATCGTTAGGCTAGTAGTATACCACACGCGCGCCGCTTTCACAAGGAACGGTTTGTGAATTTTCATCCGCGGTTGACTTTTCGGCCGATC
The DNA here is from genome assembly GCF_030825285.1 of Anaerotruncus massiliensis (ex Togo et al. 2026). Lineage (NCBI taxonomy): Bacteria > Bacillati > Bacillota > Clostridia > Eubacteriales > Oscillospiraceae > Anaerotruncus > Anaerotruncus massiliensis (ex Togo et al. 2026). Next base: position 12,227 of record NZ_JAPJQF010000054.1, on the reverse strand, counting down.
CGCGCTATCCTGTTCCCACAAACGCCGTGCAAAGGGGATTTCTATGATATCGATCGACGAGATGCGGGAGATGCTCGGGGAGCTCCTGGACGAACTGCCCGACGCCTTTTTTGAGGAGCTCAACGGGGGCGTCTGCCTTCTGGAGGAGGCCAAACGAGACCCCGCGGCGCGGGAGGACGACCTCTATATCCTCGGCGAGTACTGCGAGGGGCCGCTCGGGCGGAGCATCGTCCTCTACTACGGCTCCTTCGCGCGCCTGTTCGGCCGTCTGGGGCCGTTGCAGCTGCGCCGGGAACTGCGCAAGACCGTCCGCCACGAGTTCCGCCACCACATCGAGGCCCTCGCGGGCGAGGACGCGCTCGACCGGGAGGACGAGGCGCAGTTTGGCGATTACCTCCGGCGGCACGCCGCGCGGGAGGATCCGGAGCGGGCCCGGCGCGCCGCGCTGGAAGCGGGCCGCCGGGAGGGGCGGCTCTTCCGCCGCCGCCCGCGCAAATGATCCCGGTCATTTAAAAAGGGGAGCGGCACGCCGCTCCCCTCTTCCATATCCCGTATCAAAGCCCCATTTATTATAGGGCGGCGCCGTGTCCCGCCCTGCTCCGCTCGGTCCACTGGATGAGAACGCCCTCCGCGGCGGACAGGAAGAGCTCCTGCTGTGCCTCCGGCAGGCGGTCCAGCATCGGCTGGAGGCGGGAGAGGTCGTTCCGGGGCAGCAGGTCCACCTCGACGTCGGCACAGATCAGTTCCTCGATCTGGATTCCGAACGCGGCGGCGATGCTGTCCATCGTGTCGAAGGTAGGGTTCCCGTTGCCGCACTCGATGTCGCTGAGCTTCCGCAGGCTGATTCCCGCTTTCGCCGCAAAGCTCTCCTGTGAAACGCCCATCTGCTGCCTGCGGAATCTGACGCTCCGGCCAAGTTCCTGTACGGTCATCGGCAATCAACTCCTTCCACTGAAATTATAGGAGTTATTACCTGATTATGGAAACCATTCTATTTCTAGAATTATATTGCTTATCTCCCTCGAAACCACGGTCCCACCGGCGTTTCCGCGGTGGAGCGAACCGTCTCCGGCGGATGAAATTTTACATAGCTGTTCCCCTTTTCCCCGTCCGCGGGGGGCTTCTAAGCAGGCCCTCTAAAAGGTCAGCCGCATCTGGTACCAGGTTTCCCCGCCGTGCGTCGACGCGGACAGGCCCTCGTTCCGGAACCCGAACCGCTCGTAATAGGGGATCAGACGCTCCTTGCAGGTCAGCACGACGCCCGCCCTGCCCCCGGCCTTCGCGTCCGCGATCACCCGCTTCATGAGCCGGGCCGCACAGCCCCGCCTCCGGTACGCGGGCGCCGTATCCACGCCGAAAATCATCATCCACCGGCCATTTTCCCGGTAGCAGCCGGTCGACCCGTACATGCCGTCCAGCAGGTCCTTTTCGTCCGTGGGCATCCCGTTGATCAAGGCCGCCAGGACCTCCCCGTCCTCCAGCAGCCAGCAGGACCCGGCGTAGGCCTTCAGCCGTTCGGCGAGGACCTCCCGCGGGGCCGCCTCGCCCGCCGGGAAGCAGGCCGCCTCCACTTCGCAGATCCGGTCCAAATCTTCCGGGACCGCGAACCGCAGGGACATTTGATCAGCGCACATGGCGTTCACGCCCTCTCCGTCGTATTTCCGCCCCACGGACGATTCCGTCCGGGCGGCGCGGACCATACAAAAACCGACCTGTCGAAACAAGTCGGTTTTTGTATGGCTGGGCCGGCAGGATTCGAACCTGCGAATGCAGCAGTCAAAGTGCTGTGTCTTACCGCTTGACGACGGCCCAATTTGAGAAATTCCCCGCCCGCTACGCGGCCGGGGAATTTGATGGGGTGGGTAATGAGATTCGAACTCACGGCCTCCAGAGCCACAATCTGGCGCTCTAACCAACTGAGCTATACCCACCATATGGCGTGTCCCGTTTTCAGGGACGGCGCGTTTGTCTCGGCCCGACGAGAACGCTTCGCGTTCAAGGAGGCCTGGCGCAAAGTGAAAATGGCGCGCCAGGAGGGACTCGAACCCCCAACCTACTGCTTAGAAGGCAGTTGCTCTATCCGGATGAGCTACTGGCGCACAATCGGCCGCCCTCAGGCGCGGGGGTTATGGAGCGGGTGATGGGAATCGAACCCACGTTTTCAGCTTGGAAGGCTGACATTCTACCATTGAACTACACCCGCAGGCTTTAAGCGACGCATTTAATTTTAGCAAATTTGCCATCCCTTGTCAATAGATTTCCGTGCCCGCGCGTGCCTTTATTTCCCGGCCGCGCGGGCGGCCCCCTCCCGCCCCGAGATGGCCAAATGGTGAACGCCCTGTGAATTCTGCGACCGTTGACCCTATTTTCTTGCAATCCACGGCACATTACGATATAATATTCGTGCACATTCAAGGCCAAAAGTGCCTTTTGCCCCGCATTTGCGGGAGATCACTTTACGGAGGCAGCCATGTTCAAAATTTCCCCATCCATCCTCGCCTGTGATTTTGCCAACCTCGAGGCCGAGGTGTCCGCCATGCAGCGCGCCGGCGTCGAAATGGTACACGTCGACGTGATGGACGGTCATTTTGTCCCCAACATCTCCATCGGACTGCCGGTGGTCGCCTCCCTGCGCAAAAAGACCGCCCTGCCGCTCGACGTGCACCTGATGATCAGCGACCCGCTCACCTATGCGCCGCAGTTCTGCGACATGGGCGCGGATATCGTCACCTTCCACGTCGAAAGCGAAAGCGATCCGCAGGCCGTCATCGACGCCATCAGGGCGAAGGGGAAAAAATGCGGCATGACCATCAAGCCCCGGACCCCCGCCGAAGCCCTCTTCCCCTATCTTTCCCAGCTCGACATGGTGCTGGTGATGACGGTGGAGCCCGGGTTCGGCGGACAGAAGTTCATGGCGGACATGTGCCCCAAGATCGAGGCCGTCCGCCGCGAATGCGGCCGGCTGGGCGTCCCGATGGACATCGAGGTGGACGGCGGCATCGACGAACGCACCGTCCCCGCCGTCGTGCGCGCGGGCGCGAACGTCTTTGTGGCGGGCAGCGCCCTCTTCGGGAAGCCCGACTACGCCGCCGCGGTCGCGGGGCTGCGCGCCGCCGCCGAGGGCGCGCTCTGACCCCTCAGCCGAAATAGGCGCAGATCAGGTCGACCGCCTTGTCGTCCAGCACCTGTTCGGCGTGCTCTCCGAGCCACGCCTCGGCCAGCTCCCCCTCCCCGCAGCGCGGCGCGAATTCGTCGAGCAGCGAGAGGGTCACCCCGCCCGCCTCGTCGAGCGGATGCACCACCAGCCGCCAGCCCCTCCCCATGCGGTAGAGGGCGCTGCGCAGGATCCGGTGGGAGCAGCGCCGGAACAGTTTGACCGACCCTTCGATCAGGGCGTCGACGTCGTCAAAGGCGTAGACGACGGGCGCGGCGACATGACGCCGCACCTTCCACCGCTGGGGGCGGCGCCGGTCCAGCCCCGAAAAACAGATTTCGCAGCCGCCCTCCCCCGTGGGGGCCACCTCCACAAGGATGCGGCCGCCCGCCTCGAACTCCACCGCGCCACGCGCCGTCTCCAGCAGCGTCAGCAGCAGCGAGCGGGTGCGCAGGTCGCGGTAGTCGAGCGCGTCGTAGCTGAGGCCCAGCTCCTCGAGCTCCTCGCGCGTGAGCGCCACCCGCAGGCGGCGCGGGCCGAGCTGTTGATACTCCATCGCACATTCCCCCCCGCACTATCTTATGTTCTTCGCAATTTTTTGATTATCGGAGGTTGCTTATGGCGGGTTTTTTCTATAAAGGCATCCTGCTTCAGCAGCATAAAGAACCCGCGCTCTCCCGGGACCTGCGTGAGTTCGTCAATGCCGACACCATCGGCGTGACGATGGACCGCCCGCCCGTCGGGGACGCGGATTCCCTCACGCCGGCGGAGATCGCTTCGCTCGCGCGCGACGCGCATATCGTCGACGAGCGGGACGGCCAGCCGCTCGCGGACAAGCTGGCCGCCTGCCAGCAAACGCCTCCCCGCCTGCTGATCGCCGACGCGGTCGACGACGAGCCCTACCTCTCCAGCCAGCTCGGCCCCCTGCTCAAGAACCCCGCGCATAGCGCCCTCGGCCTGCGCCTCGCGCAGCGCGCGGCGGGCGCCGCGGAGGCGCAGTTCGCCGTCTATAAAAATCTGACCGACCTCGACATCCGCATCCCGCGGAAGATCGAGGGCTTTTCCGTCCGCCGCATCCGCGGACGCTATCCGGCCGAATACCAGGCGTCGCAGGCCTTCGAGGCCGACGACGACGTCCTGCTCATCGGCGTGGGCGCGCTCATCCAGCTCGCGCGCGCCGTCCTCTTCAACCGCCCGCAGACCACCACCTTCGTCACCGTCGCGGGCGACTGCATCGGCAACCCCACCAACCTCGAGGTCTCCCTCGGCATGACCGTCGCGCAGGTGCTCGAACGCTGCGGGCTCATCGAGGACCCCGCGCGCGTCGTCGTGGGCGGTTCGATGACCGGCATCTCGGTCATCGACACCGAGAACACCCTCGTCACCCCCTCCACCCGCGCCGTCCTCGCCTTCCGCCAGGACTTCAAAAGCCTCGGGTTCGGCTGCATCGGCTGCTCCCGCTGCGTCCACGTCTGTCCCAAGGGGCTCAACCCCTTCTTTATCTACCGCGCCGTCCAGGAAAAGCGGTACGCCGCCTTCCGCACCCTCGACGCGCAGATGTGCATCGGCTGCGGGACCTGCAGCTACATGTGCCCCGCCAAGCTCGACCTGTCCGAGACGGTCCAGAAGGCCGCGCGCAGCTTTAAGCCGATGGCCGGTTCGATCCGGACGAACGCCGCCCTGCTCGCCAAGAAGGATGCCGCCGACTATGAGAGCTATCTGGCCGATTACGCGCTTCACCGCGCGCAAATCGACCACCGCAGGGCGCTTGCCGCCGCGCGCCGCGCCGACGAAAAACGCCGGGGCGAAGCCGCGGCCGCGCACGCCGCCGCGGACAGGGAGGCGGACCGCGCCCTTGCGCAGGCGCTCGCGGACCACCGTGCCGCCGACGCGCAGGCCGACCGCGCCCTCGCGCAGGCGCTCGAAGCGAGTCAGGCGGCCCAGCGCGCCGCCGACGAGGCGCTCGCGCAGGCGCTGCGCCGGAAGCAGGAGGCCGGGCAGGCCGCCGACAGCGCGTTCGCGCAGGCCGAGCGGCAGAGGCAGGCCGCCGAACAGGCCGCCGACAAGTCGGTCTCCGACGCGGCTGCCGCCGCGGAGGCCGCAGACCGGGCCGCCGAGCGCGCGGACGCCGCCGCGCTCAAGCGGATGCAGGCGGAGGAGAAGGCGGCGGACAAGGCGTTCTCCGACGCGCTCAAGGTGCAGCAGAGCGCCGAAAAGGACGCGGCGAAGGCGCTGGCGAAGGCCGAGCGCAATTCCGCGCTTTCCGACGACGACAGGCAGGCGTTCAAAAGGACGCTGGACGAACTCCAGGCGGGCGCGGAACGGGTCCGCGCCGAGGCGCAGGCCGCCTGCGGCGAGGCAAAGGCCGCCGCGAAGGCCGGCTACGAATCCGAACTCGAAAAGGGCGTGCGTTCCCGCGCCGCCGCCAAGGAGGCGGCCGCCGCCGCACGGCAGGCCGCGGAAGCGGCCAAGCTCGCCGCGCGGGAGACCTGCGAGGCGGCGCGCCGGACCTGTGAGGCGGACAAGGCCGCCGCGCTGACAGCCTATGAGTCGGCGCAGGAGGCCTGCGAGGCGGACAAGGCCGCCGCGCTGAAGGTCTACGAGGCGGCGCAGGAAGCGGACGCACAGGCGCGCGCAAGGGCGCTGGAGGTCTACGAGGCCGCCCAGCGGGAATACGAGCGGGCCAGGCAGTCCGCGAAGGACGCTTATGAGGCGCGCCTCGAGGAGGCGCGCCAAACGGACGAACGGGCGCGCGCCGACATCGAGGCCGCGCTCGACCGGGCAAAGGAAAACGCCCGCGCCGCGGCGGACGCCGCGCGGCAGGCGCAGGCCGCCTTTGAGGGGCGGCCGGTCACGGTGGTGCTCGGCGGGAACGACATTCCCGGTGAGCCCGCGCCGGAGCCCGGCGCCGGGCCCATAACCGCCGAAGCCGTTTCCGGCGCGCCTGTCGCAGCCGAGGCCGTTATCGCCGAGCCCGCCGTTGCCGGCGGCGGGTCCGCGGGCATCCCGGAGGAGGCCGCGCGGACGGCGTCCCCCACCGACGCGCCCGGCGCTCCCCTCGAGGAGGTGGAGCTGCTCCCGCCCGAAGCGGTCGCGGAGGAGAGCGCGCCGGCAAAGGAGGCCGGGGAACCGGCCGCCGCGCTGGCGGCGGCGGGCGCGCCGAAGCCGGACCCGATGCGCGGCTGGCGCAAAAATGATTCCACCGAAAAAGGGGGGGACGACCGTTGAAACTGAATCGCAGGGCGGCCCCCCACATCCGCTTTCCCGAAAGCAACCGGACGCTCATGTCCGATATGATCATCCTGCTGCTCGTGCTGTGCGTGCTGGCGTTCCTCTACTACGGCGGGCGCGCGCTGATCGTCTGCGCCGTGTCGGTCGTCACGGCGGTCGTCTGCGACGCGCTGTGCACCCTCATCCGCGGCAGGCGCCCCAACCCGCGCGACCTCTCCCCCGTGGTTACGGGGCTCATCATCGCGCTGACGATGCCCGCGACGATCCCCTACTACGTGGTCGCGTCCGCCGCCGTCTTCGCCATCGCGATCGTCAAGCACCCCTTCGGCGGCACCGGGCAGAACCTCTTCAACCCCGGGGCGGCGGGCTTCTCCTTCGCGGCGATCTGCTGGCCAGGGCTCGTGTTCATGTATCCCATGCCCTTCGACCGCATCCCCGCCTTCGGTGAGGTGACCGCGCAGCTCTACCAGAACCCCGCCTTCGTGCTCAAGGTCGGCGGCGTTCCCACCAACAACCTCACCGAGCTGCTCTTCGGCAACTACCCCGGCCCGATGGGCGCGACCAACATCCTCGTCATTCTCGCCTGCCTGGTCTATCTCATCTTCCGGCGGACGGTGCGCTGGCAGCTCCCGCTGCCCTTCCTCGCGGCCTGCGCCGCGGTGACGCTCCTCTTCCCGCGCGCTGGGACCGGATTGCAGGCGGTCTTTTACGAGCTCATGTCCGGGACGCTGCTCTTCGGCGCGGTCTTCGTCCTCACCGACCCCGTCACCAGCCCCAAACGGGACTCCTCGATGGCGGTGTACGGCGTCTTCGCGGGCGTGGTCGCCATGCTCTTCCGCTATTTCGGCGGGTACGAGGAAAGTATGCCCTTCGCGGTGCTCATTGCGAACGCGTTCGTCCCGCTGATCGACCGCTACAACGAATCGCTGCACCGCGCCATAAGGAGGAAACACCTTGAAGCTAGAAAAGCTAAAACGCGCCCGCAGGCGCGGACGCTGGTTTGACGGCATCTTCGGCAGGAACCCCGTGCTCTGCTGCGGGCTGGCGCTCCCTTTCGCGGTGATGGTCACCACCAGCCTGCGCAGCAGCGTCTCGATCTCCATTCTGCTCGCCTGCTCGCTCATCCCCACCGTGCTGCTCGCCTCGCTGGTCGGCAGGTTTTTGCCGAGGTGGTTTTCGCCCGTGGTCTACACCCTCTTCGCAATGGTGGTGGTCGTCGCGTGCGTGCCGCTCATCCTGCCCATCTCCCCCGAGGTCGCCGACTCGCTGGGCATCTATGTGCCCATCCTCTCGGTCAACACCATCCTGCTGACCCTCTGCGCCCGCTATGAGCGCCCGGCCGACCGGCCCGTCATGGCGCTCGTCGACGCGGCCGCCTACAGCCTCGGCTTCGCGCTGGCCATGTGCCTCATCGCCTTCTTCCGCGAGCTGCTCGGGGCGGGCTCCCTGTGGGGCGTGCCGGTCCCCCTCCCCTTCAAGGCCGAGGGTGTCCAGATCGCGTTCGCGGGCTTTATCGCCGTTGCGCTGCTCAGCGCGCTCGTGCGGTTTTTGCGGCGCGCGGCGCTCGTCTTTTCCTACCGGCGGCACAATCCCAAACCGGAATAACCGGCCCGCCGGTTTTCTATGGAGGTAACCCATGAACGTCCTGTCTGAGTTTTTGATCATCGCCCTCTCCGCGGCCGTGCTGCAGAACGCGGTCTTTACCCGCGGGCTCGGGTCGAGCAGGGACACGCTGATGATGGGGGCTCCCCGCCGCATCTTTGCGTTCGGCGCGGCGCTCACCTTTATCACCGTCGTTTCCGCCGCGCTCGCGTGGCCGCTCAACCGGCTGCTGCGCGAGCAGCAGCTCTCCACCCGGCTCGGCATCCGCTATCTGACGTCGATCTCCACGCTCGCGTGCGTCTGCGCCGTCTTTACGCTGCTCTATCTCGTCACCCGCGCGTGGTTTCCGCGCATCCACTATCCGCTGCGCCGGGACGCCGCGAACGCGGCTTTCAGCTGCGCCGTGCTCGGCACCATCCTCATCGCCTTTTCGGGCGGCTACGGCTTTGTCAAAACCGTCGGCTTCGCGTTCGGCTCGGGGATCGGCTACACCGCCGCCCTGCTGCTCGTGCGGGAGGGACGCCGCCGCATCGCCCTGTCCGACGTGCCCCGCGCCTTCCGCGGGCTGCCCATCATGCTGCTCTATATCGGAATCCTCTCCCTGGCGATCTATGGGCTGATCGGCCACCAGCTCCCGACCTGACGGGCCTCCCCCCAAAGGCGCCTATCCTGAAACGGTGGTGATACGATGGCAAAGAATTACAAGATCAAACGGTACAACCGCATCTACCGCGGCAAGCGCTCGACGGGCTCGCTCGTCCTGCGGGGGGCGCTGGTCGCCGCCGCCGTCTTTATCGTGGCGTTCGTGGGCTATAACGCCTACGGCCCCATCCGCGATTACTTCTCGGGCGCGCTCGCGGCCGCTTCACACAACGCGCAGAGCGAGGCCGAGCCCGCGCCCCCGCCCGCCGAAGCGTCCGAGCCGGAGCCCGAACCGGAGCCGCCCGTCCCCGCCGACGTGCGCGCGCTCTACCTGACGAACGCGCAGATCCGGGATTCCGCCGTGCTTGACCAGCTGCTCGACGAGCTCACCCGCACCGAGATCAACGCGGTGCTCTTCGACCTCAAGGACCAGCAGGGCAACATCCTCTACCGATCCGACCTCGACCTTGTGGCGCAGACGGGCGCGCAGGCGGAAAACGCCTATGACCTCGGGGCCCTCTGCCAAAAGCTCAAGGAAAAGAACCTCATCCCCATCGGGCGGCTCAACGCCTTCCGGGATCCCATCGCGCCCTCCCGGATCCCCGACGCGGGCATCAAGTACATGAACACGGAGATCCTCTGGCTCGACAACGCCGCCGACCAGGGCGGCATGCCATGGCTCAATCCCTACTCCGACCTGGCCCGCGCCTACATCATCGACATCGCCACCGAGAGCGTGTCGCTCGGGGTGGGACGGATCCTGCTCGACAACGTCAGCTTCCCCACCGGCTACGGGCAGGAGTACGCCTCCTACGGCCCGACCGCGGAGGGTGTGACCCGGTCGGACGCGCTCTCCGTCTTTCTCGACCAGATCGACCAGCAGGTGCAGGCCAAGGGCGGCGATGTGAGCGTCTACATCTCCGGACTCGCCGCGCTCGGCGCCAACAACACCTACTACGGCTCCAACCCCCTCGCAATCGCCAACGACAACGTGACCATCGGCGTGATGCCCGCCCAGTTCGGCGACGGCTTCACCCTCGAGAGCTTTTCCCTCGAGGCGCCCGTGCTCGACCCGCGCGGCACCGTCGACAGCCTGCTCAAATTCATCGCCCCCGATGTCGCGGGCAAAAACGTCACCGTGCTCGTGCAGGCGTATCCCGCCTCCTACACGATCGAGAATAATAAGATGTATACGGTCGATGATATTAACGCCCAGATCGGCGCCGCCTCCCAAAACGGCGTCATCAGCTACATCATCTACAGCCCCGACGGCAGTTACCCGCAGCCCGACGTCTGATTACAGGAGGTTTTTACATGGCCTTTAAAGTCCGCCTCTTTCCCGGCGAGCCCGACTACGAGACGCTCCATGTCGCCAAGCTCACCACCTTCCCGCTCGAAAAGCGGGATTACAAGCCCTATTCCCAGGCGCGCGTCTGCTTTTCTCACGGCGGGCTCTCCCTCCAGCTGCTCGCGTTTGAGGCGGAGCCGCTCCCGCAGAGCGAATTGCGGGCGGTCTTCCGCTTTACCGGGGACGAGCCCCCCCTTACCCTCCTGATCCGCGCCGACCGGAGCATGCGGATTCTGCGCGGCGCGGAGGACGTCACCGCCGTCCTCGTCGCGGCGGAGGCCGCTTCGCTCCACATGTTTACCGGCGAGGACCTCCAGGGGGTGTTCTGGGGCGGAAACCTCTTCCTCTCCGCCGCCGTCATGAAGACCTACTACCCGCGCTTCTCCCCTGTTAAGGGCACGGCCTTTACCGGCAACCTCTACAAGCTCTGCGAGGGGCCCGAAAAGCCCCACTCCGGGTGCTTCTACCCGGCCGACTTCGCAAAGCCCCTCGACGCCCCCGAAAACCTTGGGGAGTTCGTCGTCATCGACTATTGACCGCCGCATCTCCGGACGCGCGGGCCCATAAACAAAAAACAGCGGCCGCCCGGCAAGGGCGGCCGCTTTCCTTTGCTTTCATATCGCGCAGACGGCTGTGGGCAGCACCCCGCCCGCGCCAGACGCTTTGAGGGTTTCCAAAGGGAACTCTCCGCATGAACAAGGCCGCCCGGCTGGGCGGCCTTTAGCGCTCCTCACGGGACGCGCGGACAGCTGCGGGCAGCGCCCCGCCTGCGCCAGACGCTTTGAGGGTTTCCAAAGGGAACTTTCTCGAAAGTTCCCTTTGGTCACAGGCTCTCCACGATCTTCCGGATGACGCGGCAGGGATTTCCGGCGGCCAGCACGCCCGCGGGGATATCCCGCGTCACGACGCTGCCCGAGCCGATCACCGTGTTGTCGCCGATCGTCACGCCGGGGTTGATTACCGTATGCCCGCCGATCCAGACGTGGTTGCCGATGCGCACCGGTTTTCCATATTCCAGCCCGGTGGCGCGCGCGGTCGGATCGAGCGGATGGGTGGCGGTGTAGATATCGACGTTGGGACCGATCTCCACATAGTCGCCGATGATGACCTGCGCGCTGTCCAGCACGGTCAGGCCGAAGTTGGCGTAAAACCGCTCGCCCACCGAGGTGTTGACGCCGTAATCAAACCACACGGGCGGCTCCATGTAGGCGCGCTCCTTGTGCGCACCGAGCATCCGCATGCGCAGGAGGTCGTGCCCCGCTTCGTCCTCGGGCGGCAAATTGTTGTAGGCCTGGCAGATCTGCCGCATCATCAGACGCAGCCGCACCAGCTCGGGATCCCCGGGATCGTACGGTTCTCCGGCGAGCATCTTCTCACGTTCTGTCATTTTGGTCCATCTTCCTTTCGCGCGCCGCCGGAGGGCGGCGCGTCTGTTTTCTGTCCGCGGGGCAGCGCCGCGAGCAGGGCCAGCAGCAGCTTCTGCGCGATCAGCGGCAACAGCGCTCCCACTGCGTCGAGCTGCGGTAAAAACAGCGCCAGCGCGATCAGCGCGATCGTAAAAAACCAGCGCGCCGCAAACCCCAGCATGACAAGGGTCCCGGCGCGTTCGGGAGCTTTCGCCGCCTTTTTCGCGGCATAGCGCAGCAGCAGCGCGTCCGCCGCCGCCCAGACACACCCGGCGGCCAGCCCCGCGGCAAACGGCGCGGTCATTCGCCGAAATGGATGGCGTAGAGGCGGTCGCGCACCAGCTTCGCGATCTCGGCGTAGGCGCGGTTGAAGCGGCATTCCCCCTCCTCGACGCGGGTGCACTGGAACTCCCCGTCGCCGCCGACGCACCGGCTGATCGTAATCGGGCCCTCCACCGTCTCGATGACTTCTCCGAGCGGGATCTCCTGCGGCGCGCGGGCGAGCTCGTAGCCGCCCTGCGTGCCCTTATAGGACCGCACGATCCCCTGCGCGACCAGCTTGCGCAGGATTTTGAGGGAAAAGCGCAGGGTCACGCCCGTCGCGGCGGAGAGCGCCTTGGCATCCATCCGGCTCCCGTTCTTCGCCAGACAGTTGACAATCCGCACCGCGTAGTCGGCTTCGAGGGTGATATACATGAAATCCGCTCCTTTGTTCGCGCTTTTCCAAAAGGAATAAACTATACTAATTAAGTGTATAACATTCGGCGCGTTTTGTCAAGGGCGGGGTTCCCGGATTTGCCGCTCAAGGAGCGGCGGAGATTGTCGGCTGGCGGCCGGCGGCCGC
>NZ_JAPJQF010000053.1:0-17894 GCF_030825285.1 Anaerotruncus massiliensis (ex Togo et al. 2026) | reverse complement strand
TCCGAAAAGGAACCCGTGGCGCGCGGCGGAACGCGCAAGTCATTCTTGCCGCTTGTAAAGCGGCAATTCCCGCCCAAGCCCCGCCGGGCGGCCGTCGGCGGGACACGCCTCCGGCACTAGGCCTGCGGGCCGTCGCAGCGCGGCAAATCTAAAACCGCCGCCGGGGTTCCGGCAATCCCCGCCGCCGAAGGCGGCTTCCCCAAAGCGCCTCGAAGGGGCGCGAAAAAATCCATCCTGGCTCAGCGCGTCTCTGGCTTCAAAAATAAGGTGGTGAACCAATGAAAGACCAATATAACCGCGAGATCGACTATCTGCGCGTCTCGGTGACCGACCGGTGCAACCTGCGGTGCGTCTACTGCATGCCCGAGGAGGGTGTGGAGCCGGTCGCGCACGAGGAGATCCTCAGCTACGAGGAGATCCTGCGGGTCTGCCGGTGCGCGGCGAAGCTCGGCTTCTGGAGGGTGAAGCTGACGGGCGGGGAACCGCTCGTGCGGCGGGGCGTCGCGGGGCTGGCAAGGGAGATCAAGGCGATCCCCGGCATCCGGCAGGTCACGATGACGACCAACGGCGTGCTGCTGGGGGATTACGCGGAGGAGCTCGCGGCGGCGGGACTGGACGCGGTCAACGTGAGCCTCGACACCCTTGACCCGGAGGCGTTCCACAGGATCACCCGGCGGGGGGAGCTTTCGCGGGTGCTCGATTCGATCGATCGGGCGCTCGCGGCGGGCCTGCGGGTCAAGCTCAACTGCGTGCCCACCCGGGGGAACGACGAGGCGGAGCGGCTCGCGGCGCTTGCCAAGGACCGCCCGATCGACGTGCGGTTCATCGAGCTGATGCCGGTCGGGGAGGGGGACCCCTCCGAGGGCGTCCCGGCGGATGAGATCCGCGCGCGGCTGGCCGCCGCCTACGGGCCGCTGACGGAGTACCCGGGGGAGTGGGGCAACGGTCCCGCTTCCTATTGCGACATCCCCGGCTTTGCGGGCAAGATCGGATTTATCTCGGCGATGAGCCACCGGTTCTGCGGCGGCTGCAACCGGGTCCGGCTGACGGCGACCGGCTTTTTGAAGCTCTGCCTTCACTTTGACGAGGGGACGGACCTGCGGGGGCTCCTGCGGGGCGGCGCGGACGACGCGGCGCTCACTGAGGCGGTCCGCGCGGCGGTGTGGGGCAAACCGGCCCACCATCTCTTCGGGGAGACGGCGGCGCATGTGGAACAGCGGAAAATGGTACAGATCGGAGGATAAGGATCGTGGGAAAGGTGATTGCGGTGTGCACGAGCGAACGCCGCGGAATTCAGAAGACGAATATTCATTCGGCGCAGTTCCGGGAAAACTGGGGCATCGAGGGGGACGCGCACGCGGGGGACTGGCACCGCCAGGTGAGCCTGCTCTCCTTTGACAAGATCGAGGCGTTCCGGGCGCGCGGGGCCGAGGTGGGCGACGGCGCGTTCGGGGAGAACCTCGTGGTCGAGGGGATCGACTTTCGCAGCCTGCCGGTCGGTACGGTGCTCGAATGCAACGGCGTGGTGCTCGAGATGACCCAGATCGGCAAGGAGTGCCACTCCCACTGTGAAATCTTCAAGAAGATGGGCGAATGCATCATGCCGACCGAGGGGGTCTTTGCGCGGGTGATCCGCGGCGGAACGATCTCGGAGGGCGACCGGATGGAGGTGCGCCGTGTTTAGGGTCGCGATTGTGACGCTGTCCGATAAGGGCGCCGCCGGACAGCGGACGGACGAGAGCGGCGCGGTCATCCGCGAGATCGCCGAGCAAAACGGCTACGAGGTCGTCTCCTACACGCTGCTGCCCGACGAGCGGGAGCAGATTTCCGCCGAGCTGCGGCGGCTGTGCGACGAGAACGTCGCGGAGCTGGTGCTCACCACGGGCGGGACGGGTTTTTCCCCCCGCGACTGCACGCCGGAGGCCACGCTCGACGTGGCCGAACGGCTCGCCCCCGGCATCGCGGAGGCGATGCGTTATTCGAGCTTAAACATAACGAAGCGCGCGATGCTCTCCCGCGCCGTCGCGGTTATCCGGGGAGGCACGCTGATCGTCAACCTCCCCGGCAGTCCCAAGGCGGTCCGGGAGAACCTGGAATACGTGATCCCCGCACTCGGGCACGGCTTGGAAATTCTCACCGGCCGCGCCGGGGAGTGCGCAAGGAAATAGACAATAGCTTTAGGAGGACAGCAACCATGAAAAAATTCTTCAGCGTACTGCTCGCGGCCCTGATGCTCTTTACCGTCGCAGGATGCGGCGCGTCCGAACCCGCGCCGGCCCCTGCGGAGCCCGCGCAGGAAGCCGCGCCCGCCGAGCCCGCGGAGCCCGCCCCCGCGCCCGAGAGCGAACCCGCCGAAGAGCCCGCGGCTTCCGGGGAGCCGGTGACCATCCTTGTGGCGGCCGCCGCGAGCCTGGAGTATTCCTATAAGGACAAGCTGATCCCGATGTTCACCGAGAAATATCCGTGGATCACGGTGGAGGGCACCTACGACAGCTCGGGTAAGCTGCAGACCCAGATCGAGGAGGGGCTTGAGGCGGACGTCTTCATGTCCGCGGCGACCAAGCAGATGAACGCGCTCAAGGACGAGTCGCTTGTCGACGCGGATTCAATCGTCGATTTGCTGGAGAACAAGATCGTGCTGATCGCGCCGGCCGGTTCCGAGCCCGCCGCGAAGAGCTTTGAGACGGTGACCGACGCGGCGACGATCGCCGTGGGCGATCCCGAGAGCGTCCCCGTGGGCCAGTACTCCAAGGAGGCGTTCACAAATCTGGGCATCTGGGACGCGGTGTCCGCCAAGGCGAGCCTGGGCACCAACGTGACCGAGGTGCTCAACTGGGTGGCGGAGGGCAGCGCCGACGTGGGCGTCGTCTACGCGACCGACGCGGCGACGACAGCCAAGGTGCAGGTCGTGGCCGAGGCGCCGGAGGGCAGCCTGGAAAAGAAGGTCGTCTACCCGGTCGGCATCGTGTCCGCCTCGCAGCACAAGGACGCCGCGCGGCTCTTCGTCGAGTTCCTCCAGAGCGACGAGGCGCTGGCCGTCTTTGAGGAGTACGGCTTCACCCCCAACAAATAATCCGAAATCATAAATCCCGCGCCGGACCCCGGGTCCGGCGCGGCGGGGAGGGACGGCATTGGATTTATCCCCCATCCTGATATCCATGAAG
Organism: Anaerotruncus massiliensis (ex Togo et al. 2026); assembly: GCF_030825285.1. Classification (NCBI taxonomy): domain Bacteria; kingdom Bacillati; phylum Bacillota; class Clostridia; order Eubacteriales; family Oscillospiraceae; genus Anaerotruncus; species Anaerotruncus massiliensis (ex Togo et al. 2026). The sequence continues at coordinate 14,730 of NZ_JAPJQF010000053.1, read as the reverse complement.
ACGGCGGCGCTCTCGATCTTCATCACCTTTTTCCTCGGCGTGTTCGCCGCCCGGCTGGTTGCCGGGATGCGGCGGGAACGTCTGAAAATGGTGCTCGACGGGATCCTGACCCTGCCGCTCGTGCTTCCGCCCACCGTGGCGGGTTTTTTCCTGCTCTACATCTTCGGCGTCAAACGCCCGATCGGCCGGTTCTTCATCGAATATTTCAGCGTGAAGATCGCCTTCTCATGGGGCGCGACGGTGCTTGCGGCAGTGGCCGTCTCCTTCCCGCTCATGTACCGGTCGGCGCGGGGCGCGTTTGAACAGGTCGACCAGGACCTCGTCTGCGTGGCGCGCACGATCGGCATGTCCGAGCGCGCGATCTTCTGGCGGGTCGTCATGCCGCTGGCGGCGCCCGGCGTGGCCAGCGGCGGCGTCCTCGCGTTCGCGCGCGGGCTGGGCGAATTCGGCGCGACCGCCATGATCGCGGGCAACATCGCGGGCAAGACCCGCACGCTGCCGCTCGCGATCTACTCCGCCGTCGCGGCGGGGGACATGGCGGGCGCTTACGACTACGTGGCGATCATCGTGATGATTTCCCTGCTCGCCGTCATCAGCATGAACTGGTTCGCCTCCCGGGAGAGCCGCTACAGGCGGAAGGGGGCGAAGAGATGAGCCTCGAAGTGCGGATCAGGCGCACGCTGCGCGACTTTTCGCTCGAGACGGCGTTCACCACGTCGGACGGGGTGCTCGGCATCCTCGGCGCGTCGGGGTGCGGCAAAAGCATGACCCTGCGCTGCATCGCGGGGGTGGAAACCCCCGACGAGGGGCGCATCGTCCTCAACGGACGGGTGCTCTTCGACTCGGCGGCGGGGATCAACCTGCCGCCCCAGCAACGGCGGGTGGGCTATCTCTTCCAGAGCTACGCCCTTTTTCCGCACATGACGGTGGAGGAGAATATCGCCTGCGCCCTCGGGCGGGAGAAGGACCGGAAAAAACGCGCCGGGACGATCGCCTCGCTGGTTGGGCGGTTCCGGCTGGAAGGGCTGGAGAAGCGGTATCCCGGGCAGCTTTCGGGCGGCCAGCAGCAGCGGGTCGCGCTCGCGCGCATCCTCGCCTACGAGCCCGAGGCCCTGCTGCTCGACGAGCCCTTTTCGGCGCTGGACGCGCACCTCAAGGAGAAGCTCCAGCTCGAGCTGCTCGAACTGCTGCGCGGCTACGCGGGGGACGCGGTGATGGTGACCCACAGCCGGGACGAGGCGTACCGCCTCTGCGGGCGGCTGCTCATTATGGAGCACGGCCGGCCCGTTTCGGAGGGGGACACGCACGAGCTCTTCCGAAACCCAGGCACGCTGACGGCGGCCCGTCTGACCGGCTGCAAAAACCTCTGCCCGGCCCGGAAAATCGGAGAGGATCTCGTCGAGGTCCCCGGCTGGGGCGTGCGGTTTAAGGTCGTTCCGCCCGTCCCCGATGACCTCGCCTATGTGGGCATCCGCGCGCATGATTTCCATCCCGTGCGGCCGGGCGCGGAAAATACCATGCGCGTCGAGGTGTGCGAACGGGTGGAAAGCCCCTTCGAGTGGTACATCCTCTTCCGGAACGCCGACGGCGGGGAGGGGGAGGCGCTCTGGTGGAAATTCAGCAAGCAGCTTGCCGGAGAGGGGGATGCGGAATACCTTTCGGTCGCGCCCGAAAGCATCCTGCTCCTGCGGGATGCTTTCGGGGAGCACGGCCTGAACGGGTGATTTTACCGCGGATCGCTTGCTCTGCGGAGAAGTCGAGATAAGGCGGCGGCCGTCCTTTTGGGCGGCCGCCTCCCGCGTTTCCTCGGGACTCCGACGGGGAGACGCGGCGAAAATTGCCGTCCCTTTCCATGGGCGGCGGATGGTTGTGGGCGTAGGATCACCTGCATCAAACGTTTCGTGGTCCGGGGGATGTTTCGCCGTTCCCGCACGGCTTTTTTATCCCTCCTCACGGACGGCGGCGGATGGTTGTGGGCGTAGGATCACCTGTATCAAACGTTTCGGGGTCCGGGGGACTTTTCAAAGTCCCCCGGAGTCCCCAAAGGTAAGAAAATTTTGTTAAATTTCTGAAAAATGATAATAAAAAACTATCATTTTGCGGCGGGGTCTGGTATAATAAAGACAACAACCAACCATAGGAGGCAGTCAATATGAACAAAATGATTTCTGCAAAGAACGCGCCCGCGGCGGTAGGACCCTATTCCCATGCCGTGCTGGCGGGCAACACCCTCTACACCTCCGGACAGCTGGGGCTCGACCCGGTGAGCGGAGAGCTTGCGGCCGGGGTGGAAGCGCAGGCGAAGCAGGCGCTGGAAAACCTCAGGGCGGTGCTCGAGACGGCGGGAATGGACTTTCAGGACGTCACCAAGACGACGGTTTTCCTCTCGGACATGGGGGATTTCGCGGCGATCAACGCGATTTACGCGCAGTATTTCACGGGAGAGGCCCCGGCGCGCTCCTGCGTGCAGGTCGCGGCGCTGCCCAAGGGCGCGGCGTTTGAGATCGAAGCGGTCGCCGTCAAATAAAGACGCCGCATTAGTATGACTTATAGAAAAAGTACCCAAAATCGACGTTGATATTTTTTTATCAACATCCGATAAAATGATTGCAACCGCCCGCGTTTTGCGTTATAGTGGATAGCGGGAAGACAAAAAAATATTAGCACAAAAAAATATTTGTTAGGGCGTGTTGTGATGAATGAAATGAAAGCTCCCGCAGGTTCCGTATTCGAGATGTCCGGCGTGCCGCCGATGAAACAGGTCGTCCCGCTCGGCCTGCAGCATGTGGTCGCCGCGATCGTCGGCGTCATCACCCCCGCGATCCTCGTCTCCAACGCCGTGGGGCTGGAGGTGGCGGACAAGACGCTGCTCATCCAGGTGTCGCTGCTCATTACGGCCATCGCGACGCTCGTGCAGGTGTTCGGGCTGTGGCGCGTCGGCGCGAAGCTGCCGGTCGTCATGGGCGTCAGCTTCGCCTATGTCCCGACGCTGCTCGCGCTCGCCAACGGCTACCACGACCTCGGCGTCATCCTGGGCGCGCAGATCGTGGGCGGCTGCGTCGCGATCCTCTTCGGCATTTTCGTCAAGCAGCTGCGGGCCTTCTTTCCGCCCATGGTCACCGGCACGGTGATCTTTACGATCGGCCTCTCCCTCTATCCGACCGCCGTCAAATACATGGCGGGCGGCGCGGGCGCCGCCGACTTCGGTTCCTGGCAGAACTGGCTGGTCGCCGTCATCACGCTGGCGGTCGTCATCTTCTGCAACAACTTCACCAAGGGCGTCACCAAGCTGGCGTCCATCCTGATGGGGATCATCGTTGGCTATCTCGTGGCGCTCTGCTTCGGCATGGTCGATTTCTCCTCGGTGGGAGCCGCGGGGATCGTCGCGGTGCCCGTGCCCTTCAAGTTCGGGATCAAATTCGTCCCGGCGGCCTGCGTGTCGATGGCGGTCATGTACATCGTCAACTCGGTCCAGACGATCGGGGACCTCACCTCGACCACGCTGGGCGGACTCGACCGCGAGCCGACCGACAGGGAGCTTTCGGGCGGTATCGTCTGCCAGGGCGCCGCGAGCGTCGTGGGCGCCTTCTTCGGCGGCCTGCCCACCGCGTCCTACAGCCAGAACGTGGGTATCGTCACCGTCAACCGGGTCGTCAACCGGGTCGTCTTCGGCTTCGCCGCCGTCGTGCTGCTGATCGCCGGCTTCGTCCCCAAGTTCTCCGCCCTGCTCACCACCATCCCGCAGTGCGTCATCGGCGGCGCGACCATCTCGGTCTTCGCCACCATCACGATGACCGGCATCCGCATGATCTCCTCCGCCGGGCTTACCCCCCGCAATGTCAGCATCGTCGGCATCGCGGTCGCGCTCGGCGTGGGCGTGACGCAGGTGTCCGGAAGCCTCGCGGGCTTCCCCGAGTGGGTCGGAACCGTATTCGGCGGCTCTTCGGTGGTCATTTCCACGCTGATCGCCATTCTGCTGAACCTCATCCTGCCCAAGGACCGGGCAGCGGGTAAATAACGGTTTTCAAAAGGAGCGGATGCCTTTGAACAAGACTCTCACCGCATATCTGCCGCTGGTCGACTTTCTGGCCGACTGCATGGGGGAGAACACGGAGGTCGTGCTGCACGACCTGACCGACTGGCACGAGTCGGTGGTCGCGATCCGCAACGGGCATATCAGCGGCCGCCAGATCGGCTCGCCCGTGACCGACCTGACCCTCAACGTGCTCAAGTCGGCGGCGTTCGAGCAGCAGTCCCATATGGCCAACTACCAGGGAATCGTGAAAAACGGGCACCGGCTCAAATCGTCCACCTTTTTCATCAAGGACGAGACGGGCAAGCTGGTGGGGCTGCTCTGCATCAACACCGACTACCACGAGCTGCTCGAGGCGCACGACAAGCTGGGGGCGCTGATCGGGGAGCTGGGCCTGCGGGCCAACCTGCCGATCACCGAGAGCTTCAACATGAACGTGCGCGAGCTGGTGCAGGCGAACCTGCACCGGGTCTGCCCGGGGTACGAGGAGCAGGTGGGGCGCATGAGCCAGAAGGAGAAGCTCGAGGTGATCGAGGGACTCAGCGACCTGGGGACCTTCCTCGTCAAAGGCGCGATCGGCTGCGTGGCGGAAAGCCTCGGCGTGTCGGTCCCGACGATCTACCGCTACCTGAATATGATCAAGAAATAGACAGAGGCCCGCTCCACAGGAGCGGGCCTCTGTTTCGCGCGGCGGGCTACGCCTTCGCGTCGATGTAGCTGTAGAGGGTGTACTTGGAGATGCCGAAGTACTTCGACACCTTGTCGCCGCTCTTGGTGATGAGGAAGGCGCCGGTGTCATTCAAAAACTGGATGGCCTTGACCTTGTCGTCCTTGGTCATGAGGGCGACCGGCTTGCCGACGAGGCGGACGCTCTGGGAGATCAGCTCGTCGAGCAGCTCGTTGACGTTCTGGGAGATGCGCTCGGGCTCCTTTTCGGGCGCGGCGGTGGAGACGATGGGCTTAAGGGCGCTCTCCACCATGAGCAGGCCGGTGATGTCGAAATTGATCGAAAAGATGCCCACCGCGTCGCCGTTCTCGTCGCGGATGTAGATGGTGCTCGACTTGAGGATGCGGCCGTCCTTCGTCTTGGTGAGGTAGCCGATCTGGTCGTGGAGGGCGCTGCGGTCGCCGTGCAGCGCCTCGAGCACGATGTGGGAGGGGCCGTCGCCGAGCTTGCGGTGGGTGACGTGCCCGTTTTCGATCGCGACGACGGTGTGGTCGACGCTGTTGTCCGAAAGGTCGTGCACGACGACTTCACAGTTCGGCCCGAACTGCTCGGCAATCCCCCGGGCGAGCTGGCGCAGGAAGGCCAGCGTGGTGGCGTTCAGCATGGCGGTAGCTCCTTTGTCGAAACTGGTCTGATTCCATCATAGCACGTTCCCGGCAATTTGCAACAAAAACTTTGCAGGCTAAAAATTTTTTTTGAGAAAACACGCAGGAACTATTGCATTTTGGGCCCGTTCATGGTAAACTAAAACCAAAGACGAAGGACGGAAAATTCTGTACAATTCCAATAAATTCTTTTGTATAAAGCGACAAGTTTATCGGATTCGTGGCTGCAACGGAGTGCTTCGCGCACGGGCTGGATGATCACCCCACCGGGGAGGTCCCATGCGCGGCATGCCTGCGGGGCCGGACGGGGAAGGGTGTTCATCCACAGGATGGACGCCTTTTTTGGCTGTTATGCGCTTTTCCACAAGCTTACCGCATGATGAAGGAGGAAAAAAACATGTTACTGATCGGAAACGGACGGCTGATCACCCGCGGGGCGCACAACCGCCTGATCGAAAACGGCTGCGTGGCGGCCGACGGGAATGTGATCGCGGCGGTCGGGACGACGGAGGAACTGAAAAAACGCTATCCCGGGGCGGAGTTTATCGACGCGCGCGGCGGCATGATCCTTCCGGGGCTCATCAACGCCCACAACCACATCTACAGCGCCTATTCGCGCGGCATCGCGATCAACGGCTACAACCCGCAGAACTTCCTCGACATCCTCGACGGCATGTGGTGGACGATCGACCGCAACCTGCTCCTCGGGGACACCCGCATGAGCGCGCTGACCACCTATATCGACTGCATCAAAAACGGGGTCACAACCGTGTTCGACCACCACGCGAGCTACGGCGAGATCCCGGGGAGCCTCTTTGCGATCGCGGACGCGGCGAAGGAGACGGGGGTGCGCACCTGCCTGTGCTACGAGGTGTCCGACCGCGACGGCGCGGAAAAGATGCGCCAGGCCGTGAAGGAGAACGCCGATTTCATCGCCTTCTGCAAAAAGGACAAGACCGACATGGTCAAGGGCATGATGGGCCTGCACGCCTCCTTCACCCTCTCGGACGCGACGCTCGCCCTCTGCCGGGAGAACACCCCCGCGGACGCGGGCTTCCACATCCATGTGGCCGAGGGGATGACCGACGTGTACGACTCCCTCAAAAAATATGGCAAACGGGTCATTAACCGCCTCTTCGACAACGACATCCTCGGGGAAAAGACGATCACCGGCCACTGCATCCATGTGAACGGCACCGAGATGGACATCCTCAAGGAGACGAACACTATGGTGGTACATAACCCCGAGAGCAACATGGGCAACGCGGTGGGCTGCCCGCCGACGATGGAGATGATCCACCGGGGGCTGACCGTGGGGCTCGGCACCGACGGCTACACCAACGACATGTACGAGTCGATGAAGGCGGCCAACTGCCTGCATAAGCACAACCTCTGCGACCCGACCGCGGCCTGGTCGGAGGTGCCCTACATGCTCTTCGAGGGGAACCCGGCGATCGGCGCGCGGTTCTTTGAAAAGAAGCTCGGCGCCCTCGAGCCCGGCGCGGCGGCGGACATCATCGTCACCGACTACGACCCGCTCACCCCGCTTTCGGCGGACAACGTGAACGGCCACACCCTCTTCGGCATGAGCGGCCGCCAGACGGTCACGACGGTCATCGACGGGAAGGTGCGCATGAAGGACCGGGAACTCGTCGGCATCGACGAGCGGGAGGTCCTGGCAAAGTCCCGCGAGCAGGCGGAAAAGATGTGGGCGCGCATCAACGCGCGGTAAACGAGCAGAACAAGCCGGGCGGGGAAACCCGGATAACAGGAGGAATCTTTTATGAGCGATCGCATGCGGCCGATCCCATTCGGCCAGTTGATGGACTGGATCATCGGGGAATACCAGACTTACGGGAGCATCTTCGGCGTCTCGAAGCTCGTCCGCCACGCGGAGGACGAACCGCGGCTGCCCCTTTTCGGCGAGCGGATGGAGGCCCCCTTCGGCCCCGCGGCCGGCCCGCACACCCAGCTCGCCCAGAACCTGATCGCCGCCTACGCGGCGGGCAGCCGGTTCTTTGAGCTCAAGACGGTGCAGACCCTCGACGGCGAGGACCTGCCGGTCGCAAAGCCCTGCATCAACGCACAGGACGAGTGCTACAACGTCGAGTGGTCGACCGAGCTGCGGGTGCCCGAGGCGTACGACGAGTACGTCAAGGCGTGGTTCGCGCTCAAGCTCCTCTCCCGCGAGTGGGGGCTCGGCAGCCCGGACGGCTTCATCTTCAACATGAGCGTCGGCTACGACCTCGAGGGGATCAAATCCCCCAAGATCGACGCCTTCATCGAGGGGCTCAAAAACGCGGAAAACACCCCCGTCTGGGCGGAGTGCCGGGCGTGGGCGCTCGAGCACCTCGGCCGCTTCCAAAAGCTCGACGCCCGCTATGTCGAAGAGATCTCCCCCAGGGTGTGCACCTCGATCACCCTCTCGACCCTGCACGGCTGCCCGCCGCAGGAGATCGAGCGGATCGCGACCTACCTGCTGACCGAGAAGGGGCTCAACACCTTCATCAAGTGCAACCCGACCCTGCTCGGCTACGAGTACGCGCGCGAGACGCTCGACGCGCTCGGGTTCGACTATATCGCCTTCGACGACCACCACTTCAAGGAGGACCTGCAGTTCGAGGACGCGGTCCCGATGATCGGGCGGCTGCAGGCGCTCGCCGACGGGCGGGGGCTGGCGTTCGGCGTCAAGCTGACCAACACCTTCCCGGTCGACATCGCGGCGGGGGAATTGCCCGGCAATGAGATGTACATGTCCGGGCGGAGCCTCTTTCCGCTGACCGTCTCGGTGGCCAAGATGCTCTCCAAGGCGTTTGACGGAAAGCTGCGCATCTCCTATTCGGGCGGCGCGGACATCACCAACGTCGAAAAGCTCTTCGCGGCGGGCATCTGGCCGATCACGATGGCCACCACCCTCTTAAAGCCGGGCGGCTACCAGCGGTTCGCCCAGATCGCCGAGCGGCTGCGCGGCTGCGGGGACCAGCCCTTCGCGGGGGTCAACACCGCAAAGGTGAGCGAGTATGTGGAGGACGCGATGGGCGACCCCTACTACCGCAAGCCGATCAAACCCCTGCCTTCCCGCAAGATGAAAAAACACGTCCCGCTCGTCGACTGCTTCGCCGCGCCCTGCCGTGCCGGCTGCCCGATCGAGCAGGATATCCCCGCCTACCTGCGCCTCGCGGGGGAGGGCAGGCACCTCGACGCGCTGCGGGTCATCACCGAGCGCAATCCCCTGCCCTTCATCACCGGCACCATCTGCTCCCACCGCTGCATGGACAAGTGCACGCGCAACTTCTACGAGGATTCGGTCCACATCCGCGAGGTCAAGCTCGAGGCGGCTCAAAACGCCTATGACGAACTGCTGAAGGAGCTGCGCCCGGCCGCACCCGCGAAGGGCAAAAAGGTCGCGGTCGTGGGCGGCGGCCCGGCCGGGATCTCGGCGGCCTATTTCCTCGCCAGAGCGGGCGTGCCCGTCACCGTCTTCGAGCGCAAACGGCAGCTCGGCGGCATCGTGCGCCACGTCATCCCCGCCTTCCGCATCCCGACCTCCGCCATCGAAAAGGACGCCGCGCTCGCGCGCGCCGTGGGCGCGCAGTTCGAGCTCGGCGCGGAGATCGGTTCGGCGCAGGAGCTGCTGGACCGGGGCTACACCGACGTCATCCTCGCGACCGGCGCGTGGAAGCCGGGGAAGCTTCCGCTCGAATATGGCGGGGCGATGAACGTCATTGAATTCCTCGAGCGGTGCAAGAGCGATCCCGACGGCCTTTCGCTTGGGGAGAACGTCGTCGTGATCGGCGGCGGCAACACCGCCATGGATGCGGCCCGCGCCGCCGTGCGCGCGCCGGGCGTCAAGAAGGTGCGGCTCGTCTACCGCCGCAGCCGCCGTTACATGCCCGCCGACGAGGAGGAGCTCGCGCTCGCCCTTTCGGACGGCGTCGAGTTCTGCGAGCTGCTCGCCCCGGTCGGCGTCCGGGACGGCGTGCTCAAGTGCGAAAAGATGGTCCTCGGCGCGCCCGACGCGTCCGGCCGCCGCAGCCCCGTCCCGACCGGCGAGACGGCGGAGGTGCCGGCCGACACGGTGATCGCGGCCGTCGGCGAGCGGGTGGACACCGCGCTCTATGAGCGCTGCGGCGTCGCGGTGGATTCGCGCGGCCGCGCGGTCGTCGACCCCGACACGCTTGAGACGGGCGTTCCCCACGTCTATGTCGTGGGCGACGCGAACCGCGGGCCCGCCACCGTCGTCGAGGCGATCGCCGACGCGACGAAGGCGGCGAAGGCGATCGCGGGCGTCACGGTCGAAACCTATACCGCTACCAACGCGAGCCCAGACTACGGCCGCGCGCTCGCAAAGAAGGGGACCCTCTGCACCGACTGCGCGTCCTGCACCGAGTCCCAGCGCTGCCTCGAGTGCGCCACCGTCTGCGAGTGCTGCGCGGACGTCTGCCCCAACCGCGCGAACCTCGCCATCCGGGTGCCCGGACGGCGGATGCGCCAGATCGTGCACGTCGACGGCATGTGCAACGAGTGCGGCAACTGCGCGACCTTCTGCCCCTACGACAGCGCGCCCTACAAGGATAAGTTCACCCTCTTCTGGAGCGAGGCGGACTTCGCGGACAGCGGGAACGAGGGCTTCCTCCTGCTTGACGCCGAACGCCAGCTCTACCGCGTGCGCCTCGACGGGCAGGTCGCGGATTACGCGGTGGGCGAGGAGGGCTGCGGCCTTCCCGACGAGATCCGCCAGCTGATCACGGCGGTGTGGGAGGGCTACCGCTACCTCTTCGGCCGCCAGACGGTCACGACGGTATAAAAACGACCCTCAAAGAGGGGCGGGGCGCGGCCCCGCCCCTTGAACGCTTTTCAACAGGAGGCTTTCATATGGCACTGCTCATTCAAAACGGCCGGGTGGTGACGCCCGAACACACCTTCGCGGCGGACGTCCTCGTGCGGGATGGAAAGATCGCCGCCGTCGGGCCGGGCCTGCCCGCCGACGGGTGCGAAACCTACGACGCGGCGGGCTGCCTCGTCTTTCCCGGCTTCATCGACGCGCACACCCATCTCGACATGGATAACGGCGTCACCGCGACGGCGGACGATTTCGCCACCGGCACGCGGGCGGCGGTCTGCGGCGGCACGACGACGGTCGTCGACTTCGCGACGCAGGACAAGGGGGGCACCCTTGCCCGCGCGCTCGAGGCGTGGCACAAAAAGGCGGATGGCAAATCCTCCTGCGACTACGCCTTTCACATGGCGATCACCGACTGGAACCCTGCGGTGGCGGAGGAGATCGGGGAGATGGTGAAGGCGGGCGTGACCTCCTTCAAGCTCTACCTCGCCTACGACAACCTGCGCGTCACCGACGCCGAGCTCTACGAAATCCTGAAGAGGGTCGGGCAGGCGCACGGGATTATCGGGACCCACTGCGAAAACGGCGACCTCGTCAACGAGAAGGTCGCCGAGCTCCGCGCGGCGGGAAAGCTCGGGCCGCGGTATCACGCCCTTTCCCGGCCCGACTATGTCGAGGCGGAGGCGGTCGCGCGTTACTGCTACATCGCCGGGGCGGCGGGGGTGCCGGTCCACATCGTCCACCTGAGCACCCGCGCGGGGCTCGAGGAGGCGCGGCGCGCCCGCGCGCGCGGACAGAAGGTCTACCTCGAGACCTGCCCGCAGTACCTCGTCCTCGACGGGAGCCGGTATGACGCGCCCGGCTTCAAGGGGGCGAAATACGTCTGCTCGCCGCCGCTCAGAAGCCTCGATGACCAGGCGGCGCTGTGGGAGGCGATCCGAAACGGCGAGATCGACTCGATCTCCACCGACCATTGCAGCTATAACCTCGCGGGCCAGAAGGATTTGGGCCGGGACGATTTCAGCAAAATCCCCAACGGCCTGCCCGGCATCGAGCACCGGCCTGCGGCGGTCTATACGGCGGGGGTCGCCGCCGGGCGGATGACGGAAAACCAGATGGCGGCGCTGCTTTCGGAGCACACGGCGCGGCTCTTCGGCATGTACCCGCGCAAGGGGGCGATCTCGGTGGGCGGCGACGCGGACATCGTGGTGTGGGACCCCGCCGCCCGCTGGACGATCTCCGCCGAGACCCAGCACCAAAACTGCGACTACACCCCCTACGAGGGGATGGCGGCGCGGGGCCGCGCGAAGGCGGTTTTCCTGCGCGGCGAGCTCGCGGCGGAAAACGGAGAGCCGGTCAAAGAGGGGCTGGGAACCTTTGTCGCGCGCGGCGTGAGCGAATACTATTGATGACACATAAAAAAGGAGGAGGCCCCCGGCCGGGGGCCTCCTCCTTTTTTATCCGTTACGGTTCCATCTTTGCGATCGCATCGAGGTCGCCCCGGTAGTCCACGTCGAGCAGCTCGCGGCGGTTGGCCGCCTCGACGACGCGCAGCAGCTCCGGGTGCGCGGCGATCACCGCGCCGCCCGATTTGCCCGGCGGCAGCGCCGCCAGCTCGCCGAAGAGGGCGCGCGGGAAAAAGACCGGGTTGCCGCGCTTGCCCCGGTGGCCGAGCGCGGCGATCGAGCCGGGGTGCGCCAAAAATTCGGCGCGCAGCGCCCCGATGCTCCGCGCGGTGAGCAGCGGCTGGTCGCAGACCGAAAACATGCAGCCGACGGCTTCGGGGTCGACCGCCGCAAGCCCCTTGCGGATGGTGACCGCCATGTCGCCCGTCGTGTCGTCGTTTTCCACCACCGAATAGCCGAGCAGCGCGGCGGACACCGCCACCTGCGGGTAGCGGGTGACGACGATTACCTGCTGGAACAGCTCGCCGGGAAAGTTGCCGAGCACCACGTCGGCCATCGGGCGGCCGCCGAAATCGGCGAGCAGCTTGTTGTCGCGAAAACGCGTCGAACGGCCCGAGGCCAGGAAGATGCACGCCAGTTTCCGCGCGTCGCCCATATCGCGCCCTCCTTCTGCCGCCGGCGTTTTTGCCGGCCTCTCTGCTGACAGTATACCACGGCCCCGCCTGCGAAACAACTTCGTTGTTTCGCAAAGCCGCCTGCGGCGGCTTCCGCCCGGCAGAGCCGGGCGGGGCGGGGCCTTCCCGCGCCCTGCGGCGCGTTTTATTTTTTGCGGCTGTAGGGGGTGTCCTCGAGCGGGAGCCGGGTGCGGAATTTGCCGTCGAAGTTGTAATAGGCGAGCTGGACGGCGGGCGCGGTCGGGATCGAAGCGATCTCGCCGATGCCCTTGGCGCCGCGTGCGAGCTCGGATTTGGCGGGCCCCTCGACGATGACCGCCTCGACGTCGGGGGTGTCGGTCGCCTTGAAGAGCCCGAGGGTGCCGAACTTGGCGGTGGGCCTGCCGTGGTCGAGCGGGTAGTCCTCGGTGAGCGCGTAGCCGAGGCTCATGACCACGCCGCCCTCGATCTGCCCCTCGACGCTCACCGGGTTGATCGCCTGGCCGACGTCGTGCGCGGCGATCACCTTGCGGATGCGGCCGTTCTCGGCGAGGTCGACGAGATGGGTCGCGTAGCCGTAGGCGACGTGGCTGACGGGGTTGGGCTTGTCGGAGCCCAGCTTATCGGTCACGCCGAGGTATTCCGCGGAAAATTCCCGGCCCTCGAGCGCGCCGAGGGAGGAATCCGCGAGCGCGGCTTTCAGTTGGAGCGCGGCCTGCCGCGCGGCCTCTCCGGTGAAGAGGGTCTGGCGGGAGGCGGTCGTGTTGCCGGCGTCGGGCGCGAGGGCGGTGTCGGGGGTCTGGTAGGCCACCCGCTCGAGGGGGAGCCCGGTCACGTCGCAGACGATCTGGGTGACGACGGTGCCCATGCCCTGCCCGATGCAGGCGGCGGAGGTGTGGATCTGCACCCGGCCGTCCCTTACGAGCAGGCGGCAGCGCCCCGTGTCGGGGATGCCCACGCCGAGGCCGCTGTTCTTGATCGCGCAGGCGATGCCCGCCCTGGGGTGCGCGTCGTAGTAGGGCTTCACAGCCATCAGCGTCTCGACGGCGGCGGTCGTCTCGTCGGCGATCTGGCCGTTGGGGAGCACCTGCCCGGGCCGGATGGCGTTGCGGTAGCGGATCTCCCACGGGGAGATGCCCACCTTTTCGGCGAGCAGGTTGAGGTTGCACTCGGTGGCAAAGCAGCTCTGCGTCACGCCGAAGCCGCGGAAGGCGCCCGCGGGGGGGTTATTGGTGTAGTAGGCCTTGCCGTCAATCTCAATGTCCTGGTAGTTATAGGGGCCCGCCGCGTGGGTGCAGGCGCGCTGGAGCACCGGCCCGCCCAGCGAGGCGTAGGCGCCCGTGTCGGAAATAAGCGTCGCCTTCATCGCGGTGAGATAACCGTTTTCGTCGCAGGCGGTCGTGAACTCCATCTCAAAGGCGTGCCGTTTGGGATGGATGAGGATGCTCTCCTTCCGGGTCAGCGCGACCTTGACGGGGCGCTTGGCCGCCAGCGCGAGCAGGGCGGCGTGATGCTGGACGCTCATGTCCTCCTTGCCGCCGAAGCCGCCGCCCACCATCCTGGCGACGACCCGCACCTTTTCGGGCGGCAGGCCGGTCGCCTCGGCGCACTCCTTCTTGGTCTGGTAGATGCCCTGGTCCGCCGAATAGATAACGACCCCGTCCCCGTCGGGCATCGCGAGCGCCGTCTCGGTCTCGAGGAAGGCGTGCTCGGTCGGCGGGGTGGAATAATGGGTGGTCACCACATATTTGGAGCGGCGGATCGCCTCGTCGGCGTTTCCGCGCACCAGGTGCTCGTGGGCGAGCAGGTTGCCGGGGGTCTCCTCATGCACGAGCGGCGCGCCGGGGGCCATCGCCTCGGCGGGGGAGAAGACGCCGGGCAGCTCCTCGTATTCCACCCTGACGAGGGCCTTCGCCCGTTCGAGCGTCTCACGGTCCTCGGCCGCGACGAGCGCGACCGCGTCCCCGAGGAAGTGGGTGATCCCGCCGACGGGGATGAGCACGTCGTAATCCTTCTTGAGATGGCCGACCTTGGGGTTCCCGGGCAGGTCGTCGGCGGTGAGCAGGGCGACGACGCCGGGCAGCGCCCGCGCCTCGGACGCGTCGATCGAGAGGACCCGCGCGCGTGGATAGGCGCTGCGCACGGCGCTGCCGAAGCAGAGCCCCTCGACGCGCATGTCGTCGACATATTCCGCGTCGCCCACCGTCTTGGCGGGCGCGTCGACGCGGGGCAGGTTTTCGCCCACCCTGCCGGTGAAGGTGCAGGCGGGGGCGGAGGTACCCTCACGGAGGAGCTTCGCGGCCAGCAGCACCGCCTCCTCGATCTTTTTGTAGCCGGTGCAGCGGCAGATGTTGTTTTTGAGCGCCTCCTTGACCTGCGCGCGGGTCGGGTCGGGCACGGCGTCGAGGAGGCCCTTGGCGCTCATGACCATACCGGGGGTGCAGAAGCCGCACTGGACCGCGC
>NZ_JAPJQF010000005.1:0-93818 GCF_030825285.1 Anaerotruncus massiliensis (ex Togo et al. 2026) | reverse complement strand
GTGACGGAGGCGAGCACCGCCGTGCCCGCGAGCGCGGACGGGGTGTACACCGTCAGGGCGTTCCGCGGCGAAAACCTGCTGCGCGCGGCGGCCTTTTCCGCCCCGGCGGCGACTGCGGCAGAGAGCAGCCTTGAGACCGTTTACTGGAACCCCGACCCGGCGTTCCAGGACGTGGATCAAACAATCCCCGGAGGAAACGACGACGCGGCCGGGAACAGTGCGCTGGCGTCGGTAAAGACGCTGGAACAGGCGCTGTGGCTTGTTAAAGAGGGCGGAACGATTGTCTGCATGAGCATGTGCAGCGATACCTATCATAAGGAAGGCAATGCTCCGACCTTCATCTTCGACGGAAAAAATGCGACGGTCAAACGCTGGAACAAGTATCCTTCCGGCCCGTACTTTTACATTGACAAGGGAGTCAATCTGTCGCTTACAAATCTGACGCTGTCCAACACGACAGAGAGCGGCGGCTCCGCTGCGGATTCCGTCGTGACGCTCGCGGACGGCACGCTGACCGCCGGCGCCGGGCTCTCGATGGACGGACCGGTCTATTTCGAGCAGCGCCCCACCGCCCCCGGAATCATCTTTACACAGGAACCCACCGCCCCCTATACGATCAAATTCGCCCCAAACGTCGATCCGTTTACCAGCGCGTTTGACGCGGCTTCCGCTCCGGAGACGATCACGGCGGACAATCTGGGAGGATACCTGGCGCTGGACGGCAGCGTCAATGAGGCCAAGGACCCGCAGTGGGCGCTGCGCGTCAAGCCCGGAACGGGCAACGAACGGATCATGCAGGCCTACCCGATCGTCACCTACACGGCGATCTACCTCTCGGGGACAGGCGACGACAACAACGACGGTGCGACGGCAAATACGCCGGTCGCGACCTTTGCGCGCGCAAAAGAGCTGCTGCTCACGGAATTAAAGGGCAACGGGGTCATCTATATCTGCGGGAGCACGGTCAAAATTACCGGTAAAGAGGATTGGTCTCTCCGGGAAGCAGATGGTTTTTCAAAGGCCGTGGTCGAACAGTACTCTGATTTTTCGGATGTGTAGCGTATCGAGCGGTGGCGCGCTTACCCTTTCAGACATCACGATTAACGGCGGTAAGATCGTTCAGGTGGAGACACAGCCGACCAGAAATACTGCCGCACTCACCATAAATGCTGGGACAATTCTTCATGTAAATATCAGCACCGGGAACGCGGTTGCCCTTCTCGGCGGGAAATCGGTGATGGATGGCGGCACCATCCGGGGCGGAAGTAAAGGCGTTAACTTGGAGAAAGGCGCGGCCTTTGAGATGTCCGGCGGGGAGTTTGAATATTGTGATTATGCGATATATAATGCTGGCGTTGTGTCCATATCCGGAACGGCAACATTCCCTACATCCACTCCCAATTCTACCGGTGTTTATATAAACGGAGGGACGCTGACCCTCCAAGATGCGACTATTTTTGGGACGTCGTGCGGTGTCCGGCTTTCCACTTACGGAAATTTTGAAATGAATAGCGGAACCGTCATAAGCAACTGGGATGCGGTTAGGGTTGTCGAGGACACCTCAAGATTTACTCTGAATGATGGGACGGTTTCTGCGGGTACTTCGGGTAAAACGGCAGTGGTGATCACAATGGGTACCTTCAATATGAACGGCGGCACGGTCATCGGTGGGAGCTCCTGTGGCGTCGGCTACAATTTAGCGGGGACTTCTTCCACAGGAGGGGCGTTCAATTTGAACGGTGGCACGGTTTCTGCGAAAGATCCGGAGACGGGAACCGCGATCAATGTCTATTCGCCCGATTTCACGCTCAACGGCGCTGCGGCGACGGTAAACGGGCGGATCAACCTGCCGTCCTCGTCCTATGCAATCAATCTGTCGGGCGCGCCCACAGATAGCAAGACGTTTGATGTAACCGTCAGCTCGAGCCACGCCTCCGGCGTCAGCGTGGTGACTCCCACCGGCTCGCTCATGGATGCGTCGGGCTATGAAAAGAACTTTGTCCTGAAAAACAACACCGATAAATTTACGATCGGCGGCTATAAAAACGACCTGATTCTGCTTGAAATCGGAATATATCTTGACGGCGTAAATGGGAACGACGGCAACACCGGCCGCTCTCCCGCGCAGGCGGTCAAGACCTTTGCCGAGGCGAAAGCGAAGCTCCTGACGCTTGCGCAAGAGCAAAAAGAAAATACAAGCTTTGTCCCGCATATCTTCCTCTGCGGCGAGGTGACGGTGAACTCGAACGAGGGAACCTGGGACTTGAGCGAAGTCAACGCGGTCAAGTCCGGCTGGACGGCCGACATCCGCCGGTTCACCAATAAGAACTTCAAGCCGGTCTATCTTGTTCAGATATCGGGCGGCAGTGTGACGCTCTCCAACATCGTCGTGGACGGTCTGCAAAATACGTCCACCGGCCGGCAACCCACAATGGATCTGTTTCGGGTGACGGGTGGGAGCCTGACGCTTGGGGAGAACGCGACCCTTCAGGGCGCTTATCTCAGCGCGGTGCGGGTATCGGGCGGGTCGCTCACGATGGGAAATGGCGCGCTTGTCACGGGGAATGGGAGGACAAATAGCACCAGCGGCACGGCGGCCGTCGTGGTTGGCGCGAGCGGCACGTTTACGATGAACGGTGGGCAGATCACCAATAACGAGGCATATAACGCGGTGGTCCTTTCCGGGAGCGGCGCGCGCTTCGAGTTGCATGGCGGCGAAATCAGCAACGGATCGTCCAATGCGATTTATACAAGCGGCGTGCGTCTCAGCGCGGCAAACGCGGTATTCGACATGGACGGCGGCACGATCTCCGGCTTTAAAAATACCCGCAACTATGGCGGCGGCGTGTGGCTCAGTTCTGGCGCGGTGTTCGATATGTCCGGAGGCACAATCACCGGGAACAGCTCAGGTTCCAGCTCCAACGGTTATGGCGGCGGCGGTGTCTATGTGTCGTCAGGTGCGACCTTCAAACTTTCGGAAGAAGGAATCATTCGCGGGAATACGGCTCCATACGGAACGGGCGGCGGCGTGTATATCGCTTCCGGCGCGAACTTTTCCATGACCGGCGGGCATCTCCGCGGAAATACGGCGAAGGATTCCGGGTCGAACAATATTTATTCCGTCAATGCTGCAAAATTTGAAATTGGCGGCGAGATTGACGTCAACGACGGCGTGATGTTATGGGACGACGGCACCACGAGCCACAATGTAACCCCAATTACACTGACAGCTGCATTGTCCCAGCGCACGCCGCCAACAGGACTTGCCGCGGTCAGCGCCATTGAGCTAACGATTTCCGAATACTATCTTGGGGAAATTGTTGTAAACGGCAAAGATCAAGGCCTCCCCGCGGCCCAGTATCTGAACGAGGGGGGCATTCAATTCATACTGGCGGCCGCGCCGGCAAAGACGATGCGCCTCATGGCGGATCCGGCGGACGGGTCGTCTCCGTCGGACATTGTCGCGGCGGGCTGGAACGTCTATATTTCCGGGACCGGCAGCGACGGGGACGGCTATGGCTGGAGCCCAAAGAAGCCGGCGAAGACCTTTGCGCACGCGAAGGAGCTCTTGCAGACCATTGCCGATATCCCCGAAGGCGGAGAGGCCAATATCCTCGTCTGCGGGACGGTGAACGTGACGACAAGTGAAAATAACGGGATTTGGGCCATGACGACGGACAGCGGAAGTCCGATCATGGTTGGCGGCCGCACGCCCGTTTTGCGCCGGATGCGCGGCTTTACGGGTACCATGGTCGGCATGACGGGCGGCACGCTGACGCTGCAAAATATCACAATTGACGGCGATGCGGCGGCGGGCAGCGAAACCAGCTATCTCGTCAGCCAGTCGGGCGGCACGTTCACGATCGCGGACGGCGCACTGCTCCAAAACAATGGGACCTTCAGCGGCAGCGCGGGTGTCAACGTATCGGGCAGCGGCTCCCACTTCTCGATGACCGGCGGCGAGATTTCCAACAACTATTACGGGCTGAAGATTTCCACCGCGACGGATGTCGTCCAGTCTGGGGGAGGAATCACCAGCAACGCCAGCCATGGGGTGTATTTGGATAGCGGCGCTTTTACGCTGGAGGAGGAGAAGGACAGCACGGGTACAGTGATTTCGGAAGGACGTATTTCCGAGAATTCTAGTGGTGCCTCTAGTGGTGTCTATGTCTCTTCTGGAAGTTTTACGATGTCTGGCGGAACAATTAACGAAAATTATTCGGGTGTCTCTGTCTCCGGTTCCGGCAGCTTTAAAATGAGCGGAGGAACGGTCGACGGGAATAACGGCTACGGTGTTGGTTGTTCAGGATTTTTCCAGATGGATGGCGGAAAGATTAGCCGCAACAAGGGTGGAGTTTATGTAAGCTACGGTAATATTATAATGAATGACGGGGAGATCAGCGGAAACAACGCAGGTCATGGAGGCGGTGTCAGCATCGGCTATTCCGGAAATTTTACAATGAATGGTGGGAAAATCAGCGGGAACACATCACAGTATGGCGGCGGTATCTATGGCTATGCCGACTATTCCCGCCACGGCAGATTCACGATGAATGGTGGGGAGATCAGCGGTAACACGGGAACTGTCAGGGGCGGCGGCATCTATGCCAGTGATTATATCGAATTAATCATGACCGATGGGAAAATTCGTGGAAACATGGGAAGCGAAGGTGTCTATATCAATCGTGGCACTTTTACGATGAGCGGCGGAATGATTGATGAAAACACGAACAGCAATGGCGTTTATCTCAATATTGGCAGTTTTACAATGAGCGGCGGGACGATCAGTGGGAACACGGCGTCTAACGGAGCAGGTGTCTATCTTGAGGCCGGCACCTTTACGATGAGCGGCGGAACAATTAGCGGAAATACAGCGAAAAATAACGGCGGCGGACTTTACAACATCGGGGGAGCCGCCGTGATCACGGGCGGCGAGATCACCGGAAATACCGCTGGTCAAGGCGCAGGCTGCTATTGTTCTGGGAGCGCCACCACCACCTTCAAAGGCGGGCGGGTGTCCGGAAACATCCTTTCGAACGCGGCCGGCGTGGGCAGGGGCGTCTATGTCGCGTCCCCGAACTTCATCCTTGAGGGCGGCGGCGCGGATCTCGCGGACGGCGTCTACCTGAGCAGCAACGCGTACCCGATCAAGCTGTCCCGGACGATCCGGCAGGCGGGCCGCCGGTACAACGTGGAGCTGGCGACGCCGGCCGTGGCTTCCGCAAACGGCTTCAGGGTCGGCGACAGTGTGGTGATCCCCGAGGGTACGCTCGAGAGCGCGGCCCCAAACCTGCGCTACTTTGCGACCGATTACGAGGGCGCGGTGCTCGACCGCGGCACGGGAAACAAGGCCAAAAATATCGTCCTCAAAAAGATCATCTTTGTGGACGGCGTGAAGGGCAGCGATCAGAACGACGGCAGCACGCCCGATCTCGCATATAAGTCCTTCGCGGCGGCGAAAGCGGCGCTGGGCAGCGACCCGGGCAACATCTACATCTGCGGGAAGCTCACGGTTTCCGCAGACGAAAATTGGAGCCTTGGGGCGGACCAGTCCCTGCGGCGCTATTCGGGCTTTGCCGTGGCGGGCAAGTACAGCTATGCGCCCTATCGCGGCGACATGATCGAGGTGACGGGCGGCACGCTGACCCTTGGCGGGATTACGATCCTGGGCCGTCACGACGCGGATCAGGGCTTCACCGCGGACGGCTCGATCATCAAGGTGAACGGCGGAATCGTCACGATGGGCGCGGGCACGACGCTCGCAAACAACACGACGACCGGCAATGGCGGCGCGGTGAACATCGCCTCCGGCGCACTCTCGATGGAGGGCGGCATGATTGTCAACACGCAGGCGGCGAAGGGCGGCGCGATCTACCAGAACGGTCAAATAATTATTACTTATGTGGTGGAAAAGGTCGAAGGGGATATCTACCTGACAGGCCGGGGAAGTGAGGAAACCAGCCGGGTCATTACTGCATTTGTCTATGATGAGACAGGCCCGGAGCTTACGATCAATCTGGAAGATGCCTATAACGGTCGACCGGTAATAGTCGGTGCAGATGATCAGACCGATGAAATGAAGGCAAAGTACACCCTTGCGCCGGAAATCCTGATGCAGTATAAGCTTGAGCGCCGTGCGGATCGTCCTTATATCCTCGAATTGCAGGAAAAGGGCATCGTCTACATCGACGGAGTGGACGGAAGCGACGGTCGTGACGGCACGACTCCCGATACGGCGGTCCAGACGCTCAAGCGCGCCTATGAACTGCTTACGGAGCAGGGCGGCGTCATCTACGTCGTGGACAACGTCTCTGTCACAGGCAGCGTCACGCTGGCTGACCGGCAGTATACTGGCGGCGACGGGACGGTTGCGACCGGCGGGCCGGTGGTGATCCGGCGCTACTCCGTGCCGACGAATCCGCCCTCAACCGGTTTTACCAGCGAAAAGGCGAAGCGGAGCCATACCGGCATGCTCTTTACCGTGACCGACGGGGGATTCGTCGTCTCGGGCGTGACAATCGACGGCCACAGCGCGGCGCTCAACACCGGCAGCCCCAAAACCACGGCCCCGGCGGTGGAGGCGCAATCCCCGCTGATCGGAGTCACGGCGAGCGGCGTCCTGATCGTTAGGGAGGGCACGGAGCTCCAAAACAACAACAATATCAGCGAGTCCGTCTTTGGCGGCGCGGTCTTTAATGCCGGGAATTTCCAGATGACTGGCGGCGCAATCGCCAACACCGGGGCGGCCAAGGGTGCGGCGGTCTATCAAAACGGCAGCTTCCTTGTGAGCGGCGGCCCGTCGATCGCGGGAGAAATCTATCTGACGGTCGGCAAAATAATGGGCAAAACAGACAAGAAGATCATCGAGGTAATGGGTGACTTCGCGCCCGCGAACGCGCTGCTGGTCAACATGGACGGCGCGGAAAACGGCCGCAACGTGGTCAAGTATCCGGCTCCAATTGTGGACGCCGACGTCTCCAAACGGCTCGCGGATTACACCCTCGCGGACGAGATCGCCGCGCTCTACACGCTCGGCCGGAAGGTCGTAGATAACAGTATCCTCGAACTGCAGGCGAAAAACGCGGTCTACATCAACGGCGCAAGCGGCGGCGACGGCAAAGACGGCAATACGCCGGCAGCCGCCGTCAGGACGCTGAAAACCGCATTTGACAAGCTCGCAAGCCTGAAAGGCGGCACCCTCTATGTGGTGGAGACCGTCGATGTGAGCAGCGCGCGGATCGCCGCCGAGACTGGCGAAACCGGCGCGGTGACGACACACTACAGCGGCGAGGGCGGCAGCGCCGACGTCGCGGGCGCGGTGCTCGTCAAGCGCTATGCCCAACCGGACAACATCTCCGGTCTCACCGGATTTGGCGTGGCCGACAACCAAAACGCGCTCTTCAACGTGACCGGAAGCCTGACGCTCGACGGGATCACGTTGGACGGCCATGCAAAAGCCGTCACGAGCGGAAAACAGGAGGTCGTCGCGGACGGGGTAACGGCGAAAGCGCCTCTGATTGTCGTCGCGGCGGACGGACTGCTCACGACGGACAACGGCGCGCGCCTGCAAAATAACGCCAACAGCGGTGACGGCGGCGCTGTGGCCAACAGCGGCACCTTCCGGATGGACGGCGGCACGATCACCGGGAACCGTGCGGCAAACGGCGCGGGCGTCTGGCAGAACGGCACCTTCCGGCTCGGCGCGAACGCGCCCACGCTCGGCGCGGACCAGACGGTCTACCTGACGGCGGGCGCCGACAGAAAGACCGCGAAGGTCATCAACGTTGATTCCGCGCTCGAAAGCGGTGCGAAGATCTCTGTCGACATGGATAGAACCACACCGCCGGATGGCGTTTACGAAGCGGGCAGGGATGTGGCCGTGTTCGCGGAGGGAGCCGCGTCCTATAACGACGTGGCCAACGATGCGGCGCGCTTCTCCCTTGCGAAGGGAATCACGGAGGAGTTCGCACTGGTCAAATCCGCGACCGAGCAAAACACGCTCGAGCTGGGTCTGCCCTTCCACTTCACCACCACGCCGGACGACATGTTCGTGCGGGTGGGGAACAAGGTGACCTTTACGGCTGACGTCTCCACAAGCTCGGCTGCGGATGTCAAGCTGTACGATAAAAACGGAGTCGAAATGGAGGCCTCCTCCCGCGACGATATGCCGGAGGAGATGTCCTTCCGGGCGGTGGTGCGCTCGAACAACGAAAGCACCTCGACTGTGAGCTTCACCTTCCGGCCCGAGGCCGGAACCCGCGCGGGGAAATACTATCTGACCGCGACCGACGCAAACGGCGTCACGGCGAAGAGCGAAGAGTTTGTCCTGTCGCTTTACGAAGCGAGCACTCTGACGGCGAAATCGACCGGTACTTCGGATAACACGCCGAACAGCGATACGGGCGCCCTCACGGTTTATAACGGCTACGGTGTGGAAAAAACGGTCACCTCCACCGGCGTGGGGCTCTCGGAGGGAATGGGAATTTTACTGGGCATGGACACGCCCACGATCGGGTTCGCGACGGAGCGGGAGATCGACGAGAACTTTAAGCTCTGGACGGCGGACGACGCGATGTACAAGTTCAACTTCAAGGTGGACGGTACGGAGCTGGCTCCCTCCACGGTGCTTTCCGGGATGCAGGTGCCCGCCAACGGGTCCGCCTCCTGGACGGTCACGCTGAAAAACGCCAACGCCCTCAACGCGGCCCAGACCAAAAAACTGCTGATCAAGGAGTGCAAAATCGGCGAAACGCCGCTGACCGGCTTGTCGTCCGGGGGGGCCTCCATGCTGGGGCTGGACGTCCCGACGGCTGCGAACATGGAGGTGCCTTTTGAGACGAAAACCGCCCGCCTCGACGTGACGGTGCCGCTTTCGATCACCGTCTGCGTGGCGAAGGACGGCACGCTCGCACAGCCGAGCGCGGACAGGATGTATGTGGAGAACCGCTCCGCGTTCCCGGTCAATACGCAGGTAAAACCGATGTTGACGCGGTTGGCCGCGGACAGTGGTGATGCGATGCGGCAGATCGACGCGCCGAAAATCGGGGAAGGGACCGACTACGATCTGGCGATCCGCCCGATTGACGTTTCTCCACAGACGGCTCCCATTGCATTTAAAACCGGCGATTCGAGCAGTGCGGAATCGAGGGGGCTGGTCATTGTGGTCTTCCAAGACTTCGCGGAGATCCCGTGGAACCAGAAGTGCACCTTCGATTTCCTCAGCAATCAGATGCCCAGCGGGCAGGGCGAAAACGGCAGACCTGCCAACTACAGCTACCAGATTACCTTTAAGGCGTCGATCGCCGGGGAGCCCCAAATGGGTGTGCTGCAATAAAAAGTGTGAAAGAGGTGATATCCCATGAATGAGGTACCGGAGCGGGGCGCGGCTGTGGCGGCCCCGCCGAAAAAATCCAGGCGCGGGCTGGCCGTGGGAATTGTGGCCGCGCTCGTGGTGATCGGCGCGGCGGCATGGTTCTTTTTTGGACGCGGCGGAAGCGGCATGGCGGATTTCTTCGACCCGAACGCCACGACGGGAATCCTCCCGGGCATGACGGAGGAGCAGATCATCGAGGAGCTCAACCGCATTGTCGAGGAGGGGATGTTCAACATCTCGATCAACACCCAGATCAGCTTCCCGAACGGGACGGCGGAGGGGCAGGCCTATATCGACAACATCTCCGCCAACCACTACAACATGACCGTGCAGATCGTGCTGGACGATACGGGCGAATCGGTATATCAATCCGGAGGCATCAGGCCGGGGCAGTACATCGAGAATATCACGCTGTCCAAGGCGCTGCCGAAGGGTTCCTATAAGGCGACTGCGATCTTTACGGCGCACGACCCGGAGGACCAGTCGGAAGTCGGGCAGGCGGCGGCGGAAGTGCTCCTGACGGTGGAGTCGTAAGCCGCGCGCAGCCTGTGGAAAAGGAGGTTATGACTTTACATACATTTCAACGTAACCCCACAAAACAAGAAAAACAGGAGGTCAAAACAATGAAAAAGGTATTAGCAACGATCCTGGCAGTGGCAATGATTCTCTCACTCGGCGTGACCGCGTTCGCGGCGCAGCGGGTGGACAGCGACGGTTCCCTTGGAACCAGCGTCGGCGAGCAGGCCGCGTTTACGGAAGACACGAACACCGGCGCGACCACCTTCAGCATCGTCGACAAGAGCGCGACGGTCCCGACTTATCAGGTGAGCGTTACCGTTCCGCTGACCGTCACCTTTGCGGTCGCCAAGGACGGCACGACGGCTGTTCCGTCCCAGACCGCGTACAAAATGCTGAACCACTCGTTCGACAAGAAGGTCACCGTCAAGAAGATTCAGGCAGAACAGGTTGGAAACACCTGGACCTTGGTCGCGGCCGGCAGCGAAGGGGCTGAGATCGCCAAGAAAGTCAGCATGAAGATCAACGGCATCGATCTGTCCACGACCACTTCGGGCTTGGAATCCGGTCTGGATGCTTGGACGATGGCGGCTCCTACCGATGCGCAGCGTGTCGAGGGTGTTGCGCTCGAACTCCCGATGGAGGCGAAGGCCGCTCCGCAAAACGGCGACGCCGAAACCACGACTGAGGCGTTCAAGGTTACCTACACGATCGCACTTTCCGAATAACCCTTAGGGCAGCTTTGCATTTTCCGGCACAGGGAACCCCTGTGCCGGGGAAAGCGCCGCGCGGCGCGGCGTTTTCCCCGGTACAGGCACGACAAAAGAACATAGGAGCGCGTTATGGAAGAAAAGACGAAAAAGAACGGCGGAGCCGTCAAATGGGTTTTTCCGGTTGTCATCCTCATCCTGGTCGGCGTGATCGCCTGGCTGCTGCTGCGCCCGCAGGAACAGCCGGCGGGCCTCACGCGGGCCGCCGACGCGCAGCTCGGCCAGCTCGAGGGCAAGACGGAGGAGCAGATCGTCGAGGAGCTCAACCGCATCGTTGAGGAGGGGATGTTCAACATCTCGATCAACACCCAGCCGGAGTTCCCGGACGGGAGCTCCCCCGGAAACCTCTGCATCGAGAACTCCCCCGCCAACCACTATCTGATGGTGGTGGAGATCACCCTCAACGACACGGGGGAGAAGGTGTACACCTCCGGCGCGCTGGAGCCGAACTACCACATTCAGGAGGCGAAGCTCGACCGGGCGCTTGCAAAGGGGACCTATCCGGCAACGGCGACCTTCTACGCCTATACCGCCGACACACAGGAGCTGGTGGGGACCGCGGGAGCGGAGATGCAGCTGATCATCCAGAACTGAGGAGGGGAGGGACCGCATTGAAAGGACTGGGAAGGGGAGCCGCCCTGCTCGCGGCCGCGGCGCTTGCCCTGACGGTTTCGCTGACGGCGCTGGCCGCCGGGGAGATCGGCGGGGAGGAGACGGACAGGGACCTCTCGGATATCGTGAGCGTGAGCGAAGAGGTGGATACGGCGACGCCGGAGCGCCCGTCCGCGAGCACGCAGTTCAAGGTGATGACGCTGCCGGGCCCGGAGGTATGGGGCGCGGATGTGAGCGTCTACGTCGGGGAGACGGCGGAATTGACGGTGAGCGCGAAGGACGGGGTGCTGCCCTACCGCTTCGCGTGGTATAAGGTGCTCGACGCGGACACCCTGTCGGAGGTGCTCTTCGAGGGGGAGAACTACGCGGGCAACGTCTACACGATCCCGAACGCGCAGAAAAGCGACGCGGGGGTCTACCGGATCGTGCTGACGGACAAATACGGAAGCTTGGCGGAATGCGACGTGGCGCTGGCGGTGCTGTCGAAGTCGCCGGGCGGAGGCGGCGGGGACGGCGGCTCGGACGAGGGTCCGGACATCCACATCGTGGCCCCGGCCGACCCGACGATCATCAGGGACCTGCCCGTCCCGCTGATGAAGCTGCCCAATACGGGCGACGGTTCCGCGCCGGCACTCGCGCTCGCGCTGCTGGGGCTTTCGGCCGCGGCCATAGCGTCAGCCGTTTCCATCCGCAGGAAGCCGGATTAAACATTGTTGCGGAAAGGGGCGCCCCATGCGGGGCGCCCCTTTCCGCCCGCGCGGCGGGGAAGGATTGTATCCGCGGCCCCGGTGTGCTATACTTTCATGGACAGCTGTTTCCGGGATGCCGGGCGGGCTTTCGGGGCCGCCCGTTCATGCCGCTTACGGGAAAAATCACCTCAGGAAAGGGGCCGCCATATGGAGACACGCGCATACCGCGGAACGGACGACCGAGTCTCCCTGCTGGGCTTCGGGGCGATGCGCCTGCCGCGCGTTTCCCCCGACACGCAGGAGATCGACTTCGAGAGGGCGCGCGAGCTGATCGACTGCGCCTATACCCACGGGGTCAACTATTTCGACACCGCCTACCGCTACCACGACGGCGATTCCGAGCCGTTCCTCGGCCGGGCGCTGGCGGAATACCCGCGCGAGAGCTACCACCTCGCGAGCAAGATGCCGACCTGGCTCGTCCACAGCCTGGACGAGGGCAAGCGGATTTTCGCCGACCAGCTCGAACGGTGCCGCACCGATTATTTTGACTTCTACCTCTGCCATTCGGTGGGGAAATCGGTTCAGGAATTTACCGACGTCTACGAGAAGACCGGCCTGCTCGACCACCTGCGGGCGCAGAAGGCGGCGGGGGTCATCCGCCGCCTCGGATTCTCCTTCCACGGGACGCCGGAGGTTTTGCGGGAGCTCATCGCGCGCGGCGGATGGGACTTCGTGCAGATCCAGCTCAACTACCTCGACTGGGAGCTGCTCGACGCCGCGCAGCAGTACCGCATCCTCGAGGAAAACGGCCTGCCCTGCATCGTTATGGAGCCGGTGCGGGGCGGCAACCTCGTCTCCCTCTGCCCGGAGGCGGTGGAGATCCTCCGCGCGGCGCGCCCCGGCGCGAGCACCGCGTCGTGGGCCATCCGCTTCGCCGCGTCGCTGCCCAATGTGCTGACCGTCCTGAGCGGCATGTCGACCCTTGAGCAGGTGCGGGACAACGTCGAAACGATGTCCCCCTTCGAGCCCCTCTCCGACTCCGAGCGGGAGACGCTCGACCGGGCGCGGCGGGCCTACTTCGCCCTCGGGACCATCCCCTGCACCGGCTGCCGTTACTGCATGGACTGCCCGTCGGGCGTCGACATCCCCGGCGTCTTCGCGGCTTACAACCGCTGCGCCGCCGAGGTTGGGCTCGACCCTTCGGACGGCAGGGCGCTGCGGGAGAACGCGAAGGCAATCCGCGCGATTTACGACGCGCTGCCGGAGGAGCGGCGCGCCGGCCGCTGCGTCGGCTGCGGCAGGTGCGTCTCCCACTGCCCGCAGGGGATCGCCATCCCGCAGAGGCTGGGGGAGATCGCCGCGCTCATGAAGATTCTTGAAGCACCCCCCCCGGGCGCGGGCGGCCGTTGACCGCCCGCGCCCGGTCCGCGTTTCCGGGAAAATATTTTTTCCGCGGGGGTTGACAAGACTATCTGTAACAGATATAATTACAGTAAAAACTGATACAACAAAATTTACAGTTAGGAACGGAGGAACCTTATGAAGGCGAAGCACATCATGGCCCTGCTGGGCGCGGCACTCATGGCGGCGGCGCTCACGGCGTGCGCGCGGGAGAGCGGGGAGGTCCCGTCCGCCCCGCAGGCACCGGCCTCCGCAACGGACGCCGGGGAGAGCGCGGACGGCGCGGCCCCGGCGGCGGAATACCACAAGATCACCGCTGAGGAGGCCAAGGAGCGGCTCGACGCCAATCCCGACGCGGTCATCGTCGACGTCCGCACGCCGGAGGAGCACGCGGCGGAGCGGATCGAAGGCTCGATCAACGTCCCGAATGAGTCGATCGGAGACGAGCAGCCCGCGCTGCTGCCCGACCTCGACGCGGAGATCCTCGTCCACTGCCGCACGGGGGTGCGCAGTCGGCAGGCTGCCGAAAAGCTGGTCGCGCTCGGCTATACCAACGTCTATGACTTCGGGGGAATCGTGGATTGGCCGTACGGCACGGTGACCGGCGAATGACCCGGGGCGAACGGCTGCAAATCCTGCTGGCCGCGGCGGCGCTTCTGCTCCTGCTGGCGCTCTTTTTTCAGGGCCGGGCGGCAAGCTGTATCATATAAGGAGGAACCGATGTGAAGAACCCACTGATGACCCTGCTCGGCGCGGCGGCGATGGCCGCGCTGCTCGCCGCCTGCGCGGCTCCCGCTCCGGAGGCTCCCGCCCTCCCGGAGCCGTCCGGTCCCGTGCGGAGCACGGAACAGGCCGAGGCGGCCTCCGCGCCGCGGGAGACCTCCTCCGAGGACCCCGCGCTCCAGCCGCCGGGCGGGGAGCTGCCGGTGAAGGCGATCCCCGGCTGCCGCGCCGACCTGCCCTACCCGCTCAAGATGTCGGGGGAGAGCCTGGCCACCGACTTCACCCACTGGGCGGCGAAGGACCTCGACGGCAACGTCGTCACCGAGGAGGTGCTGGCGGGCAGCCGTCTCACGCTCGTGAGCGTGTGGAGCACCTTCTGCGACTCCTGCGTGGCGGATATGGCCGCGCTCCAGCAGCTCTACACGGAATATGACCGCGCGGACCTGAACATTATCGGGATCGCCGCGAGCGCGCAGGCGGAGGACGGCTCGATCAGCGAAGGAGAGGTCGAGATCATCCAGCAGATCCAGGAGATGACGGGCGCGGAGTTTTTGCAGCTGCTGCCCTCCGACGACCTGATCGCGATCAAGCTGAAGGACCTCGGCACCGTGCCCGAGAGCTTCCTGCTCGACAGCGCGGGCAACGTCGTCGGCGGATCGCTCTACGGCGGGCGCACGGCGGAGGAGTTCCGCCGGATGGTCGACGACGGCCTGCGGACGCTTTCGGAGGAGGCGGACGCATGACCCACTTCGTCCTGAGCACCCTGCTCTCCTTCGCGGGCGTGGCGGCGGCCCTCGCGGTCCTGCTCGCCGCGGGCGCGCTGGTGAAGCTGGGCGGCAACCGCGCGCCGCCCCTTCTCTGCATGGCCGTCTCCGCAGCCTACGGCGCCTCCCAGCTTGCCGTCCTCGCCCGCCAGCAGAGCGGGCTGGCCTGCGCGCTCGCCCCCGGAAGGACCGTGCTTTTGCACGGCGCGCTTCTGGCGGTGCATCTCGTCCTGCTGGGAGGGCTTCTGCGGCGGCTGCGGCAGATTGCCTCTTGATTCCGCTAACTGTATGATGTACAATTACAGTTAGTGGATGCAATAAGGAGGAAACACAGATGACAAGTGAATTCGCCATCGCGGTGCACGCGCTGGTCTATCTCAACCACAAGGGGGAAACCGTCTCGAGCGAGGCGCTCGCCGAAAACATCTGCACCAACCCGGCGCGGGTGCGCAAGGTGATGGCCAAGCTGAAGAAGGCGGGCCTCGTCGCCACCAAGGAGGGGGTCGACGGGGGATACCATTTCATCAAGGCTCCCGCGGAGGTCACCCTCCGCCGCATCGACGAGGCGGTCGACGTCCGGCTGGTATCCGCCTGCTGGAAGCCGGGCGACCGGGAGAAGGCCTGCCTGGTGGCCTCCGGCATGGGGGACATCATGGACGACATCTATTCCGACCTCGACGAGCTCTGCCGCCGCAGGCTGGGGGAGATCACCATCGCGGACATCGACCGGAAGATATTCGGACCACACACGAGCTGAGAAAGAAGGCATTTTTGTGAAGCAGTATGACGCAATCGTAATCGGTTTCGGCAAGGGGGGCAAAACCCTCGCGGGCAAACTCGGCGCGAGCGGAAAAACCGTCGCAATGATCGAAAAATCCGACAGGATGTATGGGGGCACCTGCATCAACGTGGGGTGCATCCCCTCCAAATCGCTGGTGCGCAGTTCGGGCATCTCCCACGGGCACCGAAACGCGGACTTTGAGAAGAAGCAGGCGTTCTACGCCGCCGCCATCGAGGAGAAACGCCGCCTGACCGCCATGCTGCGCAAAAAGAACTTTGACAAGCTCGACGGCAACCCCAACGTCACCGTCTTCAACGGCATGGGCAGCTTCCTTTCGCCGACGCAGGTGCGGGTCGTGTCCGACCGGGGGGAGACGCTCGTCCTCGAGGGGAAGCAGATCTTCATCAACACCGGCTCCACCCCCGTCGTCCCGCCCATCGAGGGGCTCCGGGAGAACCCGTTCGTCTACCTGAGCGAGGGGCTCATGGACCTTGAAAAGCTCCCCCGCCGGCTGGCAATCATCGGCGGAGGCTACATCGGGCTCGAGTTCGCCTCGATCTACGCGGGCTTCGGCTCGCAGGTCACGGTGTTCGAGGGCGCGCCCGTGTTCCTGCCCCGCGAGGACGCGGATATCGCCGCCGAAATCAAAAAGGCGCTCGAAGCAAAGGGCGTTGCCTTCCAGATCGGCGCGGCGGTCAAAAAGGTCGCGGACGCGGGCGACCACGCGGAGGTTACCTTCGCGCGGGAGGGCGCGGAAGAGACGCTCGCGGCGGACGCGGTGCTCGTCGCGACCGGCCGCCGCCCCAACACCGACGGCCTCAACGCGGCCGAGGCGGGAGTCGAGCTGACTCCGCGCGGCGCGGTCAAGGTGGACGAAAAGCTGCGCACCACCGCCCCGAACATCTGGGCGATGGGGGACGTTGTGGGCGGCTTGCAGTTCACCTACGTCTCCCTCGACGATTTCCGGATCGTCTGGTCGCAGCTTTCGGGCGGCGATTATGACGCCGCCAGGCGTAAAAACGTCCCCTACAGCGTCTTCATCGACCCCTCCTTCTCCCGCGTCGGCCTCAACGAAAGGGAGGCGCGCGAGGCGGGCCGCAATGTGAAGGTCCTCACCCTGCCGGCCGCCGCCATCCCCAAGGCGCAGGTACTGAAGCACCCCGTCGGCCTGCTCAAGGCGGTCGTGGACGCGGACACCAACAAGATCCTGGGCGCGATGCTCTTCTGCGAGGAGAGCTACGAGATGATCAACATCGTCAAGCTCGCGATGGACCTCGACGCCGACTATACCGTGCTCGGCAGGCAAGTCTTCACCCACCCGACGATGAGCGAGGCGCTCAACGACCTCTTCACCTGATTTCTTTTGACCTCCTCATATCCCCAAAAAAGGGACGCAGCGGCTTGCCGCTGCGTCCCTTTTTATGGGATAAATGATAGAATATATTACCAACTGTATAACATTACTCCGACAGCTGCACGATCCCGATGCAGGTGACGCCGATGGACAGCAGGGTGGCCGCCGTCCGGCCGTCCAGCTTCCCGAGCACGGAAAGCACCAGTGTGGCGACGCCCATCGCGAGTCCGACCGCCCGGAGGACCGGCAGGGCCGTCCGGCGGAGCTCCCGCCCCGTGGGCGCGCCGCGGTTTTCAGCGGGAGCCTGCCCGCGGCAGCGCAGCAGCTCGTCGGTCGAGATCCCGAGGATGTCCGCGAGCGCGGGAAGGGTGCCGATGTCGGGGCAGGAGATTCCGCGCTCCCATTTGGACACCGCCTTGTCCGTCACATGCAGCAGGTCGGCGAGCTCCTTCTGCGTCATGTTTTTCGATTTCCGAACGCTGCTGATGAGGTCCCCCATATGGTTATAATCCATCCGCGCCCCTCCTTTGGTAATTGTGTTCATGATACCAGAAGCCGTCGGGTTTGGCACGCGAATGACGGTCGACCGGGGTAAACGGCTGGTGGAATCCCCGGTAGAGCCCGGTCAGGACGGCTCCTTCCAGCGGCAGAGCCGCCGCGCGAGCAGGTCGACGGCCAGAAAGAGCGCCGCGCCCACCACCGAGATCACGACGATGCCGCCGTACATTTCGAGGTAGTCGATGCGGCTCCATGCGTCGAGGATGTAGTAGCCGATCCCCGCGCGGGTGCCGTACGCCTCGACGATGAAGAGGACGGCCAGCGCGGTGCCCACGCCGATGCGCAGGCTGGTGAAGAGCTCGGGCAGCACGGCGGGAAGCGTGATCTGTCCGAGCAGGCGGCCGCGCGAGGCCCCTGCGCTGACGGCCACCTGGTAGAGGCCGGGGTCGACGGCCCGGGCCGCGTCCCGCGTGGCGACGATCACCTGGAAGAGGACGGTCAGCAGGATGATGAGGATCTTCGAGCCGTCCCGCAGGCCGAAAAGGAGCATCGCGACGGGCAGCAGGGCGGTCTTGGGGACGGGGTAGGAGAAGTAGACGATCGGGTGGAGCAGGGCGTTCCAACGGGGGGAGGCGGCCATCAGCAGGCCGACCGGCACCCCGACCGCGAGCGCGAGGAAAAGCCCCGCGAACACCCGCCAGAGGCTCGCGCCGATGTGGCGGAAGACGCCCGCGGCGAGCACGTCCCCAAAGTGGGCGTACACCTCCGCGGGGCCGGGCAGCGCGCGGGTGTCGAGCAGCGCGGCGGCGGCCAGCCAGAGCAGGTTGACCGTCACGAAGCCGAGCAGGAAGGCGCCCGTCTTTTTCATGACGCGGCCTCCTCTCCGGCGGCGAGCAGGATTTCCCGCCGCAGCTCGTGGGAGAACGCCTCGAAATCGGGGCCGCCCGGCTCGGGCAGGCCCTGCCAGGGGTTCTCCAGGAGGCGGGTAAAGCGCCCGCCCTTTCCCATGACGGCGATCTGGCCCGCGAGGTAGAGCGCCTCCTCCGGGCGGTGGGTCACCACGACCGCCGTTGCGCCCGAATCCCGCCAGAGCTCGAAACAGAGCCGTCTGGCGCGGTCGGCCGCCGCCGCGTCGAGCGCGGCGAAGGGTTCGTCCATCAGCAGCAGGCGCGGCTTCATGAGCAGCGCGCGCGCCAGCGCCGCCCGCTGCGCCTGCCCGCCGCTTAATTCGCGCGGGTAGCGGTCGAGCAGGCCGCCGATGCCCAGCCGCGCGCAGAGGGCGTCAAGCTCCCTTTCGCCGGACGCGCCGCGCAGCCGCGCGCAGAAAAGGCAGTTCTCCCGCACCGTCTTCCAGGGGAGCAGGCCGTAGCTCTGGGGGATGAGGCCGATGGCGGTATCACGCGGGGAGAGGGGTGCGCCGCAGAAGCGGACGCTCCCGCCCGCGGGCGGGAGCACGCCGGCCAGCAGGTTCAGTAGCGTCGTCTTGCCGCAGCCGGACGGCCCGAGCAGTGCAAGCAGCCCCCCTTCCCCGAGGGAGAAGGAGAGCCCGTCGATGACCGGGCGGCTCGCGCGCGGGTAGCGCGCCGTGAGGTTTTCAACTTCCAGCATCGCGCTTATCCGAGGTCGCCGAGCAGGTCGGCTGGGGTGAGGGAAGCGGGGCAGAGCCCCTTGCCCGAGGCCCAGGCGACCGCGTCGGAGAGGACGGCGGCGTCGGGCAGCGCGTTTTTGCGGAAGACGGGCAGCTCGATTCTGCCCGCGAGCTCCTCTGGGAAGCCCGCGCCCGCGATCACGACCGGCTCGTATTCCGAGAGGGGGGTGTTGTTCACGTAGTCGACCGCCTCGTCGTAGGCGGCGTAGTACTTTCTGATCGCGCCGGCCTTCCCGTCGATCGCCGACTGGGTGAAGGCGGAGACGGCGGGATAGAGCCCCGCCGTGTTGGCGCTGCCGAGCTCGACGGCGCCGTCGGTGAGGGCGAGGGTCGCGAACGGCTCGGGCAGCAGGCAGAGGTCGACCTCGCCGTTGCGCAGCATCTCAAGGCGGTCGGGGATGCGGGGGACGACCTCCTTTTTGAGGTAGTCCGCGCCGTACCCCTCCTGCGTTAGGATGTAGTCAAGCGCGTATTCGATCAGCGTGTTTTCCGAAATCGCGATCGATTTCCCGGCGGCGTCCGCGAGCGTCGTGACGCCGGAATCCGGACCGGCGAGCAGCAGGTAGTCGCCGTCGGTCATGCCGGTGATCTTCACGTCGAGCCCGGCGTTCTGGTAGATGCACACGCCGATGAAATCGGTGAACACCCCGTCGAGCTCGCCCGCCTGCAGCGCCGCGTCGCGGTCCTTGGCGGAGGAGAAGACCTGCATGTCGAGGACGACGCCCTGCTTTTCATCGAGCTTCTGGTCCTTCATGACCGCCAGCGGGATGATGTCGGACGAATACATGACGCCGATGCGCAGCGTGTCGGGCTCGGGCTGTCTGCCGCACGCGGCGAGCCCCGCCGCGGCGAGCGCCGCGAGCAGCAGAGCCGCGGCGCGCTTCAAAATGGTTTTTTTCATGGTTCTTCCCTCCAACGCTGATATAGATGGTTTTCAACGCCCAGGCAGTCGAGCGCCCGGCCTGCCACGAAGGAGACAAGGTCGTCGACCGTCCGGGGGCGGTGGTAAAACGCGGGCATCGCGGGCAGGATCGTCGCGCCGCACTGACTGAGCGTCAGCATGTTCTGCAGGTGGATCGAGGTGAGCGGCGTTTCGCGCGGCACCAGCAGGAGGGGCCGCCGCTGCTTGAGCATGACGTCCGCCGCCCGGGTGAGCAGGTCGGTCGTGACGCCGCACGCGAGCCTGCCGAGCGTCGACATCGAGCAGGGCGCGACCACCATCCCCGCGAACCGCCGCGAGCCGCTCGCGAGCGGGGAGAAGAGGTCGGCGTTGTCCTCGAGCACGGCGTTGGGGCGTTCCCCGGCCCAGTGTTCGAGCGAGACGCCCGTCTCATATTCCAGCACCCGGCGGCCGGTATCGGTGGCGACGACCCGCAGGGCCGCGCCGCTTTCCAGCAGGGCGTCCGAGATGCGCAGCGCATAGGCGCTCCCGCTCGCGCCGGTGATCCCGATGATGTAGGTTTCCATAGAAGCCCTCCTTTCAGAGGTAGATGTCGAGGATGCCGAAGACCAGCAGCGCGAGGCTGGTGAGCTGGCTCATGCTGTAGGAGGCGACGTTGACTCCCTCGAGCCGCCGGGGGGAGACCATCGTGTGCTGCACCGCCATGAGGGCGGCGGCGGCGAGCAGCCCCGCGCCGAAGAGGAGTCCCATATGCGGCTCCAGCAGGAGGAAGGCCGCGAGGCAGACGAGCGCCGCGGCATGAAACGCGGTGCTGATATGCAGCGCGCCCGCCACGCCGAACCGCACGGGGATCGAATGAAGGCCGTTTTGCCGGTCGAAGTCATAGTCCTGGCAGCCGTAAATGACGTCGAAGCCGGCGGTCCACAGGCAGTTGGCCGCGCCGAGCAGCAGCGGCGGCAGGGAAAACCGCCCCGTCACCGCGAGCCACGCGCCGACCGGCGCGATGCCGCAGGTCGCGCCCAGAAAGAGGTGGCAGAGCCAGGTGAACCGCTTGGTGTAGGAGTAGAAGGCCATCATCAGGAGGGCGAGGGGGGAGAGGACCAGGCAGAGGGGGTTCAGCATCGCGGCGCTCACGACGAGCAGCGCGAAGCAGGCGGCTGAAAGCGCGACCGTCTCGCGCACGGAGATTTCGCCGCGCGGGATCTGCCGTCCGGCGGTGCGGGGGTTTTTCGCGTCGATTCTCGCGTCGACCGCGCGGTTGAGGGCGTTGGCCCCCGTGCGCGCCGACAGGAAGGCGAGCGCGGCCCACGCCGCCGTCCAGAGGCGCGGCCTGCCGTTCGACGCGGCGAGGAAGGCGACGGCGCCGAACGAGAGGGAGAAGATCGTGTGGCTGAACATCACGAGCGTCCCGTAGGCGCGCAGCTTCCGAATCAGTTTATGAGCGAGTTCCATATCGAAGGCGCCTCCACGTCAGAATCCGTATTCTTCCCACCGCGCGTCCACCCGCGCGGCCATTTCCGGCGACATCGTGATGTCGTCCGGCCAGGGGCGGGTGAGCCCCTCCCCCGGCAGCTTTTTCGTCGCGTCGAGCGCGATTTTCCCGTTCTTCACCACGAGATCGCGCCCCGCGTCGATGTTGTTGAAGACCCGCCAGAGCACCTCCGAGCGGTCGGCGAGGTCCACCGTGTCGTCGAGCGCCACGGCGAACGAGACGCCCTCCGCCTCGAGCGCGGCCAGCGCGGCCTCCCGGCCGTCGCCCGGCGCGCGCTTTTGGACCGACAGGAGGGCGTAACGCCCCGTCCGGGGCGTTACGCCCGGTTTCACGGTTGCGTCGACGCCCAGCCGCGCGCCGTAGAGGGCGCGGTCGGACGAGTGGTCGAGCGCGTCGAGCGGGCCGTCCGAGAGAAGGTAGTCCGACGCGGGATCGGCGTTTTGGAGCACCGCCGCGAGCACCGCGCCGGTGTCCCGCGGGTCGACCGACGCGTCCACCGCGACGATCAGCTTGGTGTAGCGCATCTGTCCCATCCCCCACATCGCGTTCATGACGGTGCGCGCCGCGCCGGGGAAGTCGTTTCTGACCGAGACGACCGCGCAGTTGTGGAACACCCCCTCGAAGGGGAGGCAGAGGTCGCACAGCTGGGGCATCTGCAGCTTCAGCACGGGCAGGAAGATACGTTCGGTGGCCTTCGCCAGATAGCAGTCCTCCATCGGGGGCCTGCCCACGACGGTCGCCGGGTAGACGGGGTTTCTGCGGCGGGTGACGCAGGTGACGTGGAAGCGGGGGTACCAGTCGGCCAGCGAGTAGTAGCCGGTGTGGTCGCCGAACGGGCCCTCCCACACGGGGGGCTCCTCGGTGTCGACGTATCCCTCGAGCACGAACTGCGCGTCCCGCGGCACCCACAGGTCGCTGGCGACGCATTTTGTCAGCGCGACGGGCCGCCTGCGCAGGAAGCCCGCGAGCAGCATCTCGTCGAGACCGGGCGGCAGCGGCGCGGTCGCGGCGTAGGTGATCTCGGGGCCGCAGCCGAGCGCGACCGCGACGGGCATTTTCCCGCCGCGCGCCCGCCACGCCTCATAGATGGCAGAGCCGTCCTTGTGCTTGTGCCAGTGCATGGCGGTGGAGGTCTTATCGAGCACCTGCATCCGGTACATGCCGCAGTTCTGCGTCCGCGCGCCCGGCAGCTTCGTGAAGACGAGCGGCAGGGTGAAGAAGCGGCCGCCGTCCTGCGGCCAGCAGTGGAGCACCGGCAGCGCCGAGAGGTCGGGTTCCCGCTCGATCACCTGCTGGCAGGGCGGGCGGGCAAGGCGCAGGCGGCGCCGGTGGGGAAAGCAGGCGGCAAGGCGCGGGAGACGCGGGACGAAGCGGACGAGGTTTCCGAGGGAGGTGTAGTTGCCGAAATCGAGGTAGCGGGCCACGTCGCCGCCGATTTCGTCGAGGCTTTCGGCGCCCAGCGCGAGCGCCATGCGCGCGTCGGAGCCCATCGCGTTGATGAGCAGGGGGAAATCGGAGCCCTCGACCCGCTCGAAGAGAAGGGCCGGGCCGCCCCGCTTCATGACGCGGCCGGCGATTTCGGTGATCTCCAGGATGGGGGAGACGGGCGCGGAAATCCGCATGAGTTCGCCGCGCTTTTCGAGCGCGGCGATGAATGCCTGCAAGTCCCGGTAGGCCAATCCGGACGGCCTCCTTTCTCTGGAAAAAACGGTTATCGGGTAATTTGTTAAATAGATGGCGGGGAAGTTGGACACATTATATAAAATGGCAAAAAACCATTGATAAATACTTGACAAATACCAAAGATATAATTATATTAGAAATTGCTTAATTACTAATTTCCTTAATATTATACACGAAAAACGGGGGGGAATCAATGGCGAATCCAGCGAAGGACGCGGCGGCGCTCTGCGCGCTGCTGGCGAACGAAAACCGCATGGTCATCCTCTGCCATTTGATGACCGGCCCCATGAACGTCGGGCAGCTGCACAAGCGCCTCAAGGGGATCACCCAGTCGGCGCTCTCCCAGCACCTGACGCTGCTGCGGGCCAACCGGATTGTTGAGTGCGACAAACAGGGACAGAGCATGGTCTACAAGATCGTCGACCAGCGGGCGATCCGGCTGATCGAAACGGTCGAGGAGATCTTCCTGCTGAAGGCCGCGGCGGGGATGCCCCCGGACGGCGAAACGAACGAGCGCAAATGATTTCACGCCGGGAGCGAACTGGCGGAGTTCACATTTAGGAGATGAAAGCATTGAAAAACATTGTCATTGTCGGCGCGGGCTACGCGGGCGTCCTGACCGCCAAAAAACTGGCGAAACGGCTGAAAAAACAGGAGGACGTGCAGATCACCGTCATCGACAAAAACCCCTTCCACACCATGTACACCGAGCTGCACGAGGTCGCCGCCCACCGCGTGGATGAGGACAGCATCAAGATCAGCCTCGAACGGGTCTTCGCGGGGCGCAGCGTACATGTGGTGCTTGACACGGTCACCTCGATCGATTTTGACGGCAAGGTGCTCGAAGGGCGCGTGGGCACCTACCCCTACGACTATCTCATCCTCGCGACCGGCTCCAAGCCGACCTTCTTCGGCGTGCCGGGCGCGGAGGAGATCTCCTATACCCTGTGGTCCTACGACGACGCGGTCGTCCTGCGCGAGCACCTGCTCCACGTCTTCCGCCGCGCCGCGCGCGAGACCGACCCGGCCGAGCGCCGCAGGCTGCTGACCTTCTATGTGGTCGGCGCGGGCTTCACCGGCGTCGAGATGGCGGGCGAGCTGGCCGAGCTGGTGCCGCTGCTCTGCGAGAAATTCGAGATCGACCGGGACGAGGTGTCGATGTTCGACGTCGACGTGCTCGACCGCACGGTGCCCATCCTGCCGAAGAAGCTCTCCGACAAGGTGGAGCGCAGGCTCACGAAGATGGGCGTGCAGGTCATGCTCGGAACCGGCGTCGCGGGCATCGGCAAGGACTACATCGAGCTCAAGCAGGGGGACGCCGTCGAGTGCCACCAGGCGGGCACCGTCATCTGGACGGCGGGCATCGAGTCGAGCGACATCGTCTCCGAGGCGGCCAAGGCCCTCCAGACCGCCCGCCGCGGCCGGGTCGTCACCGACAAATACCTGCGCGCAATCGACCACGAGGACGTGTTCATCGCGGGCGACAACATCATGTACGTCCCCGAGGGGGAGGAGAACCCCGTCCCGCAGATGGTCGAAAACTGCGAGCAGAGCGCCGACACGATTGCCCACAACCTGACGGTGCAGCTCACCGGGCAGGGGGAGCTGGAGGACTACCGCCCCAAGTTCCACGGGGTCATGGTGTCGGTCGGCGGCAGGTACGGCGTCGCGCAGGTGGGCACCCCCAACCACATGATCTGCCTGCCCTCCTTCTTGGCGATGTTTACCAAGCATTTCATCAACGTCGTCTACTTCGTGCAGGTGCTCGGCTGGAACAAGGTCATCAGCTATTTGAGGCACGAGTTCTTCACCATCCGCAACTGCCGCAGCTTTGTGGGCGGGCATTTTTCCAACCGCACCCCGAGCTTTTTGCTCGTGCCGCTGCGCGTCTGGCTGGGCGTCTGCTGGGTGTTCGAGGGCGTCATGAAGATCGTCGAGGGCTGGATGCAGACCCCGCAGCTCACCGGCTTCTTCAGCGGCGCGACCGGCTTCTTCAACAAGATCCTCTCCGCCGCGGGCGCGCGCAACGTGACCGATATGGTCAACGCGGTCGCGGGCGCGACCTCCGGGGCCGTCGACGCGGTCGCCACCGCGACCGCCGAGGTCGGCGAGGCGGTGGCCAGCGGCGTGGCGGTGTTCAGCTACCGGCTGCTCGGATTTATGGACGTGACGCTTGTCAGCGGCACCGACCTGGCCCATTCCACGCTGGCGGACTACGCCTTCAAGATCGACATCCCCTTCATCAACTGGTTCGTCGACCATGTGGTGCTTGCCAGCGACGGGATGCAGATGTTCATGCAGATCACCATCGTGGTGCTTGAGATCCTCATCGGCCTCGCGCTGATCGGCGGCCTCTTCAACTTCCCGGCCTCCGCCGCCTCGCTCGTGCTGCAGTTCATGTTCGTCACCACGACGGGGCTCTACCTCAACACCTTCTGGATGATTTTCGCCGCGATCGCGGTACTCATCGGCGGCGGCAGGACGCTGGGCCTCGACTACTACGTCATGCCCGCCCTTAAAAAACACTGGAAAAACGTCAGGTTTGTCAGAAAGTGGTATCTCTACAATGATTGACGCGACACAAAATCAGGCGCGCCCCCGGGCCGCCTGCTACCCCGGATTTGACGCGGCGTTCGAGGCGGTGAAGGAACGCATCGACGGGGCCCTCACCGGCTCGCCGGGTCTGATCCGCAGCTATACCGCGCACCTCGCGGGCGCGCGGGGCAAGATGATCCGCGCCGCCGCCCTGCTCGCCTGCGCACAGGGGGAGGACGGCGGGATTCCCGCCGACGCGGCGGAGCTGGCCGCCGCCGTCGAGATGCTCCACCTCGCGACGCTCGTGCACGACGACGTCATCGACGACGCCGATCTGCGGCGCGGCATCCCCACCCTCCAGCGCATGTACGGCAGGCGCACGGCGGTCATCTGCGGCGACTATCTGCTCGCCGCTTCCCTGCGGCTCGCGGCGCAGGTGGGCGACCGGGAACGCTACCTTGACCTGCGGCTGCCCGACTATGTGGGGCGCATCTGCCTCGGAGAGCTGGGCCAGCACCTCAATAACGGCAACCTCGAGCTGACCGCCTACCGCTACCTCAAGATCATCGGGGGCA
This sequence comes from Anaerotruncus massiliensis (ex Togo et al. 2026), assembly GCF_030825285.1. Lineage (NCBI taxonomy): Bacteria > Bacillati > Bacillota > Clostridia > Eubacteriales > Oscillospiraceae > Anaerotruncus > Anaerotruncus massiliensis (ex Togo et al. 2026). The sequence continues at coordinate 67,503 of NZ_JAPJQF010000005.1, read as the reverse complement.
AGACGGCCGCCCTCTTTGAGGCGGCGTTTTACGCGGGCGCGCTCTTCTTTACAGAGGAGGAGCGGCTCATCCGCCGGTACGCGCGGCTCGGGCGGCAGATCGGCATGATCTTCCAGCTCACCGACGACTGCATCGATTTTGAATCGGACGAGGCGACCGCCAAAAAGCCGGTGCAGTCGGACTACGAGCAGGGGGTCGTCACGCTGCCGCTCATCCGGGCGTTCGAACAGGACCCGGCCTTTCTCGAGCGCGCGCGGAGAGGGAAACTCGCGCGCGCCGAGGTGGACGAACGGGTCCGCGCGAGCGGCGGGCTCGACGACGCGCGCCGGCTTTCCAAACGCTATTACGACCGCGCGGCCAAGCTGCTCGGGGAGCTCGGCGCTCCCGAGGAGAAGCGGCGGCGGCTCACGGAGATACTGGACAGGGCATTTTACGGCCTCAAGCTACAGCCGGCGGCGAAGCCCGGCCGATGACGATCAAAGGAGGATCGATATGAAACGATTTTTTGCGACGGCGCTCAGCCTCGCTTTGGCGGCTTCGCTGCTGGCGGGATGCAGTTCCAATCTGCCGAAGGGGTATTCCCCCTTCGGACCGCAGGCTTCGTCCGAGGGCGGGGCCCAGCAGCCGCAGGAGAACCCCGCCCCGGAGAATCCGGTGCAGGTCCCGGCGGGCGCGGAGCTTTCGACCGGACTGGCGGTGATCAACTCGGTGGGCAGCTCGAAGGACGCGGGCGACGAGGACGGTCTCGCGCAGGCGGACTCGAACGTCGTGGCGGTGCTCGTCGACGCGGACGGCCGCATCGTCGACTGCAAGATCGACGGGGTGCAGGCGAAGATCCCCTTCTCGAAGGAGGGGAAGCTGCTCGTCGGAACGGACACGATGTTCCGGACCAAGCAGGAGCTGAAGGAAGACTACGGCATGAAGAAGGCCTCCGGCATCGGCAGGGAGTGGAACGAGCAGGCGGACGCGCTGGCCGCCTACGTGACGGGCAAGACGCTGGATGAATTGAGAGGCATCGCGGTGACGGAGGACGGGCACGCGGGCGACGCGGAGCTTGCGTCGTCGGTGACGATGTCGGTCGGCGGCTGGCTCGAGACGGTGGAGAAGGCGGTCGAGAACGCGAAGCCGATGGGCGCGAAGGCGGGCGACAGGCTCGGCCTCGGGATCGAGACGAACATGTCGAAATCCACCGACGCGGGGGACGAGGACGGCCTGGCGCAGGCCTACTCGATGTACACGGCGGCGACGTTTGGGCCGGACGGCCGGATCACGAGCTGCATCCTCGACGGCTCGCAGAGCAACGTGAACTTTGATCGGACCGGAAAGATCACAACCGATCTGACGGTCGCGCCGCAGACGAAGAACGAGCTCAAGGAGGCCTACGGCATGAAGGTGGCCTCTGGGATCGGGCTGGAGTGGTACCAGCAGGCGGAGAACTACGCGCAGTACGCGCTGGGCAAGACCCCGGCGGAGCTTTCCGGTCTGGCGGTGAACGACCACGGCTCCCCGACGGACGCGGAGCTGGCCGCCTCGGTGACGATCGGCATCGGCGACTTCAACGCGATCCTCCAGAAGGCCGCGGAAAACGCGGGCGCCGCCTCCCTGAGCGAGGGCGGCCTTATGACCGGGCTGGCGGTGATCAACTCGGTGGGCAGTTCGAAGGACGCGGGCGATGAGGACGGCCTCGCACAGGCGGACTCGAACGTCGTGGCGGTGCTCGTCGACGCGGACGGCCGCATCGTCGACTGCAAGATCGACGGGGTGCAGGCGAAGATCCCCTTCTCGAAGGAGGGGAAGCTGCTCGTCGGAACGGACACGATGTTCCGGACCAAGCAGGAGCTGAAGGAAGACTACGGCATGAAGAAGGCCTCCGGCATCGGCAGGGAGTGGAACGAGCAGGCGGACGCGCTGGCCGCCTACGTGACGGGCAAGACGCTGGATGAATTGAGAGGCATCGCGGTGACGGAGGACGGGCACGCGGGCGACGCGGAGCTTGCGTCGTCGGTGACGATGTCGGTCGGCGGCTGGCTCGAGACGGTGGAGAAGGCGGTCGAGAACGCGAAGCCGATGGGCGCGAAGGCGGGCGACAGGCTCGGCCTCGGGATCGAGACGAACATGTCGAAATCCACCGACGCGGGGGACGAGGACGGCCTGGCGCAGGCCTACTCGATGTACACGGCGGCGACGTTTGGGCCGGACGGCCGGATCACGAGCTGCATCCTCGACGGCTCGCAGAGCAACGTGAACTTTGATCGGACCGGAAAGATCACAACCGATCTGACGGTCGCGCCGCAGACGAAGAACGAGCTCAAGGAGGCCTACGGCATGAAGGTGGCCTCTGGGATCGGGCTGGAGTGGTACCAGCAGGCGGAGAACTACGCGCAGTACGCGCTGGGCAAGACCCCGGCGGAGCTTTCCGGTCTGGCGGTGAACGACCACGGCTCCCCGACGGACGCGGAGCTGGCCGCCTCGGTGACGATCGGCATCGGCGACTTTAACACGATCCTCCAGAAGGCCGCGGAAAACGCGGGCTGAACGGAATAAAATGAAAAGGAAGGGACGGGAACCGTCCCTTCCTTTTTCGGGAGTGCAAACGGATGAGGAAATGGACGGCATGCCTGCTCGCGCTGCTGCTGGCGGCGCTGCCCGCCTGCGGGCGGCCGGAGGCGGAGACGCCGCGGTATGAGGCGACCTTTTTGACCCTCTTCGATACGGTGACGACGATCGTCGGCTATACCGACGACAAGGCGGCGTTTACCGAGGAGGCGCAGTTCATTCACGACGAGCTGGAACGCTACCACCGGCTCTACGACATCTATAACGACTACGAGGGCATCCACAACATCAAGACGATCAACGACCGCGCGGGCGTCGCGCCGGTCGTGGTGGAGCGCCCGGTGATCGACCTGCTGCTTGAGGCGAAGGAGCTCTACGCCTTCACGGGCGGGAGGGTGAACGTCGCGTTCGGGAGCGTGTTGTCCATCTGGCACGACTACCGGGAACGGGGGATCGACGACCCGCTTTCCGCCAAGCTGCCGCCGATGGAAAAGCTGCGGGAGGCGGCGGCGCACACCGATATCGACAAGGTCGTGATCGACGAGGCGGCCTCGACCGTCTATCTCGCGGACCCGGAGATGCGCCTCGACGTGGGGGCGGTCGCCAAGGGCTACGCGGTCGAGCGGGCCTGCCGGGCGGCGGAGGAAAAGGGGATCGAAAGCCTGCTTGTGAGCGTGGGCGGCAACGTGCGCGCGATCGGGAGCATGGACGGGCGCGGATCCCCCTGGAAGGTGGGAGTGCAGAACCCCGGCATGGGGGAGGGCGGCCCGCAGTTCCTCTGCACGGTGGGGCTTCGGGACCGCTCGCTTGTGACGAGCGGCAGCTACCAGCGGTATTACACGGTGGACGGAAAGACCTACCACCACATCATCGACCCGGAGACGCTCATGCCCGCCGCTTATTATACGGCGGTGAGCGTGTTGACGCCCGACTCGGGGGCGGCGGACGCGCTGTCGACGGCGCTCTACAACATGCCCTATGAGGAGGGACTGGCGCTCGTGGAGGGGATGGAGGACACCGAGGCGCTGTGGGTGATGCCCGACGGGTCGCTGCGTGAGAGCGGCGGCTTCGCGGAAGCGGTCCTTTAAATGGGTTGCCGGCTTTTTAATAGCGGCGAAAAGGAACATGATAAGGCCCGCCGCAGTTGCGGCGGGCCTTATCATTTGAGAATCTTACTTTAAAATCCCGTCGAGGGCGAGGTTCACCTCGAGCACGTTGACGGTAGGCTCCCCGAATACGCCGAGCAGCCGCCCGTCGGTGTATTCCGCGATCACCGCGCGCACCTCATCGGCGGTGACGCCGCGCGCCCGCGCGACCCGCTCCACCTGATATTCGGCCGCGGCGGGGGAGATGTGCGGGTCAAGCCCCGAGCCGGAACCGGTCACGAGGTCCACCGGGATGGGTTCGTCCGCGCGCTCGGGATGGGCGGCGCGGATTTTTTCGACCCGCTCGGCGATCATCCGCCCGTATTCCGCGCTCGCGGGACTTTTGTTGGAGGGGCCCGCGTATAAGAGCGGGCTGCCGTCATCATCGTGGAAGGCGCCGGTGTTGAGGACCATCACGCGGCCCCAGAGATACTCGTCGCCGGTAAATTCCTGCGCAAGCAGGGCGCTGCCGTACTTTTTCCCGTCGATCTCGATGATGCTGCCGTTCGCCTGCTTGGGGAAGGCGAGCTGACAGATCCCGGTGACGGCGAGCGGGTAGACGACGCCGCAGAGAATGGTGAGCGCCACGCAGACCACAAGCGCCTTGACCGTATATTCTTTCAGGGTTTTCATGTGATAACCGCCTTTCTTTAGAGCACGAGCCCGAAGAGGACGAGCAGCATGTCGATCAGTTTGATGGCGATAAACGGGGCGATGATACCGCCGAGGCCGTAGACGACGAGGTTGCGGGAGAGCAGCTTCGCGGCAGGCACCTCCCGGTAGCGGACGCCCCGGAGGGCCAGCGGGATGAGCGCCACGATGATGAGCGCGTTGTAGATGATCGCCGAGAGGATGGCGCTTTCGGCGCTGTGCAGGCCCATGATGTTGAGGGCGGAAAGCCCGGGGTAGAGCCCCATGAAGAGGGCGGGCAGGATGGCGAAGTACTTGGCCACGTCGTTGGCGATCGAGAAGGTGGTCAGGCTGCCGCGGGTCATGAGGAGCTGCTTGCCGATGCGCACGATGTCGATCAGCTTGGTCGGCGACGAGTCGAGGTCGACCATGTTGCCCGCCTCCTTGGCCGCCTGCGTGCCGGTGTTCATCGCGACGGCCACGTCCGCCTGCGCGAGCGCGGGCGCGTCGTTGGTGCCGTCGCCCGTCATTGCGACGAGGTGTCCTTTGGCCTGCAGGTCCCGGATCATCTGCAGCTTGCCCTCCGGGGTGGCCTCGGCAAGAAAGTCGTCCACCCCGGCCTCCGCCGCGATGGCGGAGGCGGTGAGGGGGTTGTCGCCGGTGATCATGACGGTGCGGATGCCCATTTTGCGCAGGTCGGCGAACTTCTCCCTGACCCCCTGCTTGATGATGTCCTTGAGGTGGATGACGCCGAGCACCCGCCCGTTTTTGGCGACGACGAGGGGGGTGCCGCCCTGGCGGGCGATCTGCTCAACGGCCTCCTCGCACTGTTTGGAGTAGGCGCCGCCCTGCCCGGCGACGTAGGCCCTGACCGCCTCGGCCGCGCCCTTGCGGATTTCGTTGCCGGCGTAGTCCACGCCGCTCATCCGGGTCTTGGCGGTGAAGGGGATGAAGCTGGCGTGCAGGCCGCCGAGGTTCCGCCCGCGCAGGCCGAACTGCTCCTTGGCGAGCACAACGACGCTGCGCCCCTCGGGAGTCTCGTCGGCGAGTGAGGAGAGCTGCGCCGCGTCGGCCAGCTCGTGGATGTCGGTGCCGTCGACGGGGATCAACTCGTAAGCCTGCCGGTTGCCGAGGGTGATGGTGCCCGTCTTGTCGAGCAGCAGGGTATCCACGTCGCCCGCCGCCTCGATCGAGCGGCCGCTCATCGCGAGGACGTTGGCCTGGTTGAGGCGGCTCATGCCCGCGATGCCGATTGCGGAGAGCAGCGCGCCGATCGTGGTGGGCGCGAGGCAGACGAGCAGGGCGGCCAGCGCGGTCACCGAGGTGGGATTGACCATCCCGGCCTGGCCGGCGGAGAAGGCGGAAAAGGGATAGAGGGAGACGGTGACGAGCAGGAAGATGATCGTCAAAGCGACGAGCAGGATCTGCAGCGCGATCTCGTTGGGGGTCTTCTTGCGGGAGGCGCCCTCGACCATCGCGATCATCTTGTCCAGAAAGCTCTCGCCCGCCTCGCTTGTGACGCGGATGACGAGCTGGTCGGAGGTGACGGTGGTGCCGCCGGTGACCGCGCTGCGGTCGCCGCCCGATTCGCGGATGACCGGCGCGGATTCGCCGGTGATCGCGCTTTCGTCGACCGACGCCGCGCCGTCGATCACCTCGCCGTCGGCGGGGATCTGTTCGCCCACGCCGACGAGGACGAGGTCGCCCTTCCGGAGGCAGGCGCTCTTGACGCGGGTGATCTCGTCCCGACGGTCGGGGGAGGGGATTTTGTTGGCGGTCACGTCCTGTCTGGCGGCGCGCAGCGCGTCGGCCTGCGCCTTGCCGCGCCCTTCGGCGATCGCCTCGGCGAAGTCGGCGAAGAGGACGGTGAACCAGAGGATGACCGCCACGGCGAGGATAAAGCCGGGGCGCGCGTCCGCTACCCCGAAGAGGGAGCAGACATAGAGGGCGGTGGTCAGGACCGCCGAGACATAGACGAGGAACATGACCGGGTTGCGCAGCTGGGTCTTGGGGGCCAGCTTGACGAAGGAGTCCTTCACCGCCCGGAGCATCAGCTCCTTTGTGACAAAGGCCGTCTTTTTTTGATTCATGAGGTTCACTCCTTTAAGCAATCATCTGGAAGAACTCCGCGATGGGCCCGAGCGCGAGCGCCGGGAAGAAGCTCAGCGCGCCGACGAGCAGGACCACGAAGATCAGCAGCCCGATGAAGAGGGCGTTGTGGGTGGGCAGGGTCCCGGCGCTCTCCGCGACCTTCTTTTTGCCCGCGAGGGAGCCCGCGATCGCGAGCGTCGCGATGAGCGGCACGAACCGCACAAAGAGCATCACGAGGCCGATCGAGACGTTCAGGAAGGGGGTGTTCGCATTGAAGCCCGCGAAGGCGGAGCCGTTGTTCCCGCCGGCCGACGAGTAGGTGTAGAGGATTTCGGAGAAGCCGTGCGCGCCGGCGTTGTTGAGGGAATCGGCGGTGGCGGGCAGCGCGGCGGCAAGCCCGGTGCCGATCAGGATGGCGACGGGGGTGGCCAGACAGACGAGCACCGCCATCTTCATCTCGCGCGGCTCGATCTTTTTGCCGAGGTATTCGGGCGTGCGCCCGACCATCAGCCCGGCGATGAAGACGGTGAGAATGGCAAAGCCGACCATGCCGTAGAGACCGCAGCCGACGCCGCCGAAGACGACCTCGCCGAGCTCCATCTGGAGCATCTCCACCATGCCGCCGAAGGGGGTGTAGCTGTCGTGCATCGAGTTGACCGAGCCGTTGGAGGCCGCGGTCGTGAAGACGCCCCATGTTGTGGAGGCCGCGATGCCGAAGCGGGACTCCTTGCCCTCCATGTTGCCGCCCGCCTGCGCGCCGGACGCGGAGACGTCCACCGCGCCCTCCTGCGCGAGCTGCGGCGTGGCGCCCGCCTCCGAGGCCGCTGCGATGCCGAGGAAGGCCACCAGCAGGATGAGCATCGCCAAAAAGAGCGCGCGTCCCTGGCGTTTGTCCCGGACGCCGTACCCGAAGGTGAAGCAGCAGGCCACCGGGATGAGCAGCAGGGAGATCATCTCGAAGAGGTTGGAAAGCGCGTTCGGGTTTTCAAAGGGGTGCGCCGAGTTGACCCCGAAGAAGCCGCCGCCGTTGGTTCCCAGCTGTTTGATCGCGATCTGGCTGGCGGCTGGGCCGAGCGGGACGACCTGCCGGGTAACGGCGGCGCCGTCCTCCAGCACAACCGGCTGGAGCAGATCGACGGTGTCATAGGGCGAGAACGTCTGTACGACGCCCTGGGAGGCGATGACGAGCGCGACCACGATGGACAGCGGGATGAGGATGTAGGAGGTCACCCGCACAAGGTCGGCCCAGAAGCTGCCGAGCCCGGTGGATTTCACCCGCGTGAACCCCCGGATGAGTGCGAACATCACAGCGATTCCCGTCGCGGCCGAGACGAAGTTCTGCACTGTCAGCCCGAGCGTCTGCGTGAGGTAGGAGAGGGTGCTCTCCCCCGAGTAGGACTGCCAGTTGGTATTGGTCACGAAGGAGGCCGCCGTGTTGAAGGAGAGATGCCACGAGCAGCCGGGCAGTCCTTCGGGGTTGAGGGGCAGAACGCCCTGGAAGAGATTGAGAAGGAGCAGGAAGAGAAATCCGAAGGCGCTGAACATCACGGCGGCCAGCGCGTACTGCTTCCAGGTCATCTCCTGGGCCGGGTCGACGCGCATGAGTTTGCAGAGCCCCTTTTCGACCGGCCGCAGCAGGGGGGAGAGGAAGGTCCTTTCGCCGGTCATGACGTGGTACATATATTTGCCCAGCGGGACGGCCAGCAGAACCAGGATCAAAAGATAAAGGACATATTGCAGGATGTGGTTGGTCATTTTTCATCACCTCTAAACAGGATATAAACCAGATAAGCGAGCATCAGGACCGATGCGGCGCCGATGGCGGCGATTACGGCACTCATTGCGTTGGTCACCTCTTTCTTTCGTGTTGGGGTGTTTTGCTCAACGCTCTATTTATAGCACGGACGCCGTAAACGCGGCGTTAGGCTTTGGGGGGCCGGCGTTAAGGTTCCGTAAACGGAAGGGCCCTTAATGGAATCTTAACGGAATCTTTACATCGGGCGCGGATATCGTAATGTTCTTCTAACGATCTTTGTGGTAAACTGGGGAAGGAAACGGAGGTGCGCGGAAATGGACGAACAGCGCCTCGACCCCGACCAGCTCCTCACCCGGATCAAGGGGGAGAAGCCCAAAGAAAGCCGGGGCCGCCTCAAAATCTTTTTCGGGTATGCCGCGGGGGTCGGCAAGACCTACGCGATGCTCGAAGCCGCGCACGCCGCGAAGGACGCGGGCGTGGACGTGGTGGCGGGCTATATCGAGCCGCACACCCGGCCCGCCACGCTCGGGCTGCTCGACGGGCTCGAGCGGCTGCCGCCGCTCACCCTCTCCTACAAGGGGGTCGCGCTGCGGGAGTTCGACCTCGACGGCGCGATCGCGCGGCGCCCACAGCTCATCCTGGTGGATGAGCTGGCCCATACGAACGCCGAGGGCTGCCGCCACCGCAAGCGGTACCAGGACATCGAGGAGCTTCTCAAGGCGGGCGTCGACGTCTACACGACGGTGAACGTCCAGCACATCGAAAGCCTCAACGACATCGTGGCCTCGATCACCGGGGTGATCGTGCGGGAACGGGTGCCCGACAGCGTCTTTGACTCCGCCGACCAGGTCAAGCTCGTGGACATCGAGCCGGACGACCTGATCGAGCGGCTGTCGGAGGGGAAGATCTACGCGTCCGACCAGGCGCACCGGGCGCTCGGGCATTTCTTCACGCGGGAGAACCTCGTGGCCCTGCGGGAGATCGCGCTGCGCCGCACCGCCGACCGGGTGAACCGCATCGCGGAGCGCGGCAAACCGCTGGGCGCCGACTATTACACCGAGGAACACATCCTCATCTGCCTGTCGAGCTCCCCTTCCAACGCCAAGGTCATCCGCACCGCGGCCCGCATGGCGGGGGCGTTCCACGGCAGCTTCACCGCCCTCTTCGTCGAGACGCCCGGTACCGCCGAGCTGGACGGGGAAAACCGCGGCCGCCTGCGGGAAAACCTGCGGCTGGCCGAGCAGCTCGGCGCGCACATCGCCACCGTCTATGGAGAGGACATCCCGGCGCAGATCGCGGAGTACGCCAAGGTGAGCGGCGTCTCGAAGATCGTCATCGGCCGCTCGAACAACCGGAAGGGCCTCTTCGCCCGCCGCCAGAACCTGGTGGAACGGCTGACCGTGCTTGCGCCCAACATCGACATCCACATCATCCCCGACAACGCCCCGCCCTACACCGCCGCGCGCCGCTGGCGGAAGCTGTCCGCCGGGCTTTCGGGTGCGGACACCCTCAAGACCGCCGGGATCCTCGCGGCCGCCTCCCTGATTTCCATGCTCTTTTCCCGCTGGAACTTCCGCGAGGCGAACATTATTACCGTCTATATCCTCGGCGTGCTCTTCGTCGCGATGTGCACCCGCAGCAGGATTTACGGCGCGGCCGCCTCGCTGCTCAGCGTGCTCGCCTTCAACTACCTGTTTACGGCCCCCTATCTCACCTTCCGCTTCAACGACCCCGGCTACTACGTCACCTTCGGCGTCATGTTCACGGCCTCCTTCCTGACCAGCACGCTGACGATGCGGGTTCGCAGCCAGGCGCGGCAGGCCGCGATGAAGGCCTACCGCACCGAGGTCCTTTTGGAAACGAGCCAGAAGCTCCTGCGCGCCGAGACCGAACGGGAGGCGTTTGAGCAGATGGCGGGCCAGCTCATCCGCCTGCTGAACAAGACGGTGCTCCTCTATCCGCTCGACGCGGCGGGTCCCGGGGAGCCGGGCGTCTGGACCGCGCCCGGCGCACAGGGGGATACCGCCCGGTATACGGCGGCGGACGAGCGCGCGGTGGCCCACTGGGTCTACCGCAACAACAAGCACGCGGGTGCGACGACCGACACGCTGCCCGGTTCCAAATGCCTCTACCTCGCGGTGCGCAACCACGACACCGTCTTCGCGGTGGTGGGCATCGCGATGGACGACGGCGCGCCGCTCGACGTCTTCGACCGCAACATCCTGATCGCGATGCTGGGCGAATTCGCCCTCGCGCTGGAGAAGATGCGGGAGGCCGAGCAGAAGAAGCGGATTTCCATGCAGGTGGAGCAGGAACAGCTGCGCGCCAACCTGCTGCGCGCGATCTCCCACGACCTGCGCACCCCGCTGACGAGCATATCCGGCAACGCCGGCATCCTGATGGGCAGCGCGGAAAAGCTCGGCGAGGAAAAAAAGCACCAGCTCTACACCGACATCTACGACGACGCGATGTGGCTGATCAACCTTGTGGAGAACCTGCTGTCGGTGACGCGGATCGAAAACGGCACGATGAACATCCGCATGGAGCCCGAGCTGCTCGACGAGGTGATCGGGGAGGCGCTCCTGCACCTGAGCCGCCGGAGCTGCGAGCATACGATCGCCACCGTGCAGGAGGACGACCTGCTGATGGCGCGGATGGATTCCCGGCTGATCATCCAGGTGATCATCAACATCGTGAACAACGCCGTCAAATACACCCCGGCCGGAAGCCGGATTACGATCTCGGCCCGGCGGGAGGGGGAGATGGTCCGGGTGGAGATTGCGGACGACGGCGGGGGCATCCCCGACGAGGCCAAGGAGAAGCTCTTCCAGATGTTCTACACCGCGCAGCATAAGCGCGGGGGAGACAGCCGCCGCGGGCTGGGGCTGGGGCTTTCGCTCTGCAAATCGATCATAACCGCCCACGGCGGGACGATCACGGTGCGGGACAACCTCCCGCACGGCACCGTATTTTCCTTTACACTGCAAGCTGAAGAGGTGAACTGCCATGAATAAGACTTCCATCCTCGTGGTCGAGGACGATAAGGCGGTCCGGAACCTGATCGCCACCACGCTGGAGACGCAGGGCTACGACTACCTGACCGCCGAGACGGGTGCGTCCGCGCTGATGCAGGCGGTGTCCGGCCATCCGGACATCATGATCCTCGACCTCGGCCTGCCCGATATGGACGGGGTGGAGATCATCAAAAAGGTGCGCGGCTGGAGCAGCCTGCCGATCATCGTGGTGAGCGCGCGCAGCGAGGACCGCGACAAGATCAGCGCCCTCGACGCGGGGGCGGACGACTACCTGACCAAGCCGTTCTCCGCCGACGAGCTGCTTGCCCGCGTGCGGGTGGCGCTACGGCGCATCCGGTACGACAGCGCGCGGCCGGGAGCGGAGAGCAGCGTCTTTGAAAACGGCGGGCTCAAAATTGACTATGCCGCGGGCTGCGCCTATGTGGACGGCGAGGAGGTCCACCTCACGCCGATCGAATATAAGCTGCTCTGCCTGCTGGCGCACAATGTCGGGAAGGTGCTCACCCACAACATGATTCTCAAGGAGATCTGGGGCAACGTCCTGCCGAGCGACACCCCCTCGCTGCGGGTTTTCATGGCCACCCTGCGCAAAAAGATCGAACAGGTCCCCTCCCAGCCGAAATACATCCAGACCCACGTGGGCGTGGGCTACCGGATGCTCCGCATCGTGAACAGCCCGGAGGCCGACGCCTGACCGCCCGCGACCGGAAGGCCCGCCGCTGCAAACGCAGCGGCGGGCCTTCCGTCTTTATACAATATTAACGCCCCGGCCCGAAAGCTTTACCCCGCCCTAACGGCCCGGGGGGTATAATGGAACCAGAAGACAGGGGAGGGGGCGCATGGAAGTGCTGATTGTCGCGGGACTGCTGTTCATCGGGGTGGTCGGGTTCCTCTGCGCGCGCGGGATGGAACGGTTCCTGGGCGAAAGCTACCGCCCGCGCTGGAGCGCCCGCAGGGAGCGTCCGTCGGGCGCCGTGATCTTCCTGACGCACGGCCCGGTGCAGAAGTAGGAGCTGAAAAAGGCCCGGAGCGAAGGCTCCGGGCCTTTTTTGCGCCCGCGCGCCGAATGGGCAATTCCCTTCTCCTGCTTTTCTTCGGGCGGCCCGCATGCTATAATAAACGCGGGCAATCGGCGCCGGCAAATTGCGCCTGCCTGTGGCGGCGGGCGATTAGGAACGCGCCCGGATGCCCATGCTTTTGACAGGGCGCCCGCGCGGCGCGGACATTCTATCACGATGGGAGAATCACAATGTTTCATTTCGGCGGAAGTTTCCTCACCAGCCTGCTCGCGCTGGGCGTCTATCTGTTGCAGTCCTACGCGATCTACCGGCTCGCGGTCGTGCGCGGCCTTCCGAATCCCTTCTTTGCGTTCATCCCCTTCTTCCAGCTCTTCATGCTCGGACAGATCGGCGACTCGATGAAGCACCTCAACCGCCGCGTCTACGACGTGTTCGCCAGCGTTCCGCTCGCCTACGCGCTGCCGATCGTCTCGGTCGCTGCGGTGCTGCTGCGCTATCCGTTCAGCACGCTGGCCGACCTGCTCGTGAGCGTGGGCACGCTGGTGGTCTACTATCTCGTTTTTTATTTTTACGCGCGCAAGCAGTGTGTGCTTTTTACGGTCATCGCCGGCCTGCCCACGATCGTGAGCATCCTGGCCATCCTCTCGCTCATGCCGCTCATCGGCGGGGCGTTCATCTATGCGGCCGGCATCCTCGCCGTCGCGGCGGTGGTCACGCCGGTCGTCGGCCCGCTGCTGATCCTCTACAGCATCCGGGGCTACCGGATGTACCGCTGAATTTTCAGCCCAAAAGCCCCCGGCTTGCCGGGGGCTTTTCTTTGGCTCTATTCCACAAAATGGAGGGGGAAAATCTGGGATATATCGTATAATCGCTTCCGTGCGACTTTATCTCTCCTGCCAATTGTAGTATACTGGAAAAAAGAACCGGCGGGCCCCTTTGACATGGGAGGAGGAAATGACATGAAGAACATCCTGTTTGTCGCATCGGAATGCGTGCCGTTCATCAAGACGGGTGGATTGGCCGACGTGGCCGGCGCGCTGCCCAAGGCGCTCGACAAAAGCCGTTACGACGTGCGCGTCGTCCTGCCCGACTATACCTGCATCCCCGAAAAATACCGCGGCCAGTTCCAGTACGTGGACAGCTTCCAGATGGAGCTGGGCGGCCTGGGCCGCGTCTATGTGGGCGTCATGACCTGCCGGGTGGAGGGCATCACCTACTACTTCATCGACAACGAGCACTACTTCGGCGGCGACAAGCCCTACGGCGATTTGCTGTGGGACATCGAAAAGTTCTGCTTCTTCTCCAAGGCGGCCCTTTCGATCCTGCCGACCGTGGGCTTCCGTCCCGACGTCATCCACTGCCACGACTGGCAGGCGGGGCTGGTTCCCGTCTTCCTGCACGAGATGTTCAAGGACAATCCCTTCTACCGCGGCATCCGCACCGTCGTGACGATCCACAACCTGCGTTTCCAAGGGGTATGGGACATCCCGGCGATGAAGCGGTTCACCGGCCTGCCCGACCGGGCGTTCACCCCCGACCGGCTCGAGTTCCACCGGGACGCCAACATGCTCAAGGGCGGGCTCGTCTACGCCGACCGGATCACGACGGTCAGCGGCACCTACGCGTGGGAGATCCAGCAGCCCTCCTTCGGCGAGGGGCTGGACGGCCTGCTGCGCGCCAAGAGCGGAACCCTCAGCGGCATCCTCAACGGCATCGACTACGACATCTATGACCCGGTGACCGACCGCAAGCTCTACGCGAACTATGACAAAAACGGTGTGCGCCAGGGAAAGGCGGCCAACAAGGCCGCGCTCCAGCGGGAGCTGGCACTGCCTGAGGACCCTGAGGTGATGATGGTCGGCATGATCACCCGCCTCACCGACCAGAAGGGGCTTGACCTCGTGGAACGGGTGATGGACTGGCTGCTCACCTCGCGGATCCAGCTGGTCATCATCGGCACGGGCGACAAGAAATACGAGGACCTCTTCCGCCGCTACGAGTGGGAGCGCAAGGAGAAGGTCTCCGCCAACATCTACTTCAACGACGACCGCGCCCACAAGCTCTACGCGGCCGCCGACGCAATGCTGATGCCCTCCCTGTTCGAGCCCTGCGGCCTCACCCAGCTGATCTCCCTGCGTTACGGCACGGTGCCCATCGTGCGGGAGACGGGCGGCCTCAAGGACACGGTCGAGCCCTACAACGAGTACGTCCAGACGGGCACCGGCTTCTCCTTTGCGAATTATAACGCGGAGGAGATGCTTGACACGATCTTCTACGCGGAGCGGGTCTTCTACGACACCCGTTCCTGCTGGGACGAGATGGTGCGGCGCGGCATGGAACGGGATTTCTCCTGGCGCAGCAGCGCGCAGGCCTACCAGTCCCTCTACGACCAGCTCGGATAGATTTCAGAAGAAAGGCCCCCGGAGCCGCCGGCTCCGGGGGCCTTTTTGTGTGCTTTGGGCGGTCACGCCCCCCCGGAGGCCAGGATTCCGGTGACTGCGAGGCGGCTTTCGCTGAACCCGGCGGACAGCGCCGCTTCCCGCAGCCGCGCCGCTTCCTCCCGGCCGAGGAGCGGGATGCCTTCGTATTCCCACGGCAGGCCCAGCCTCCGGTATTTGCCAATGCAGGCGTTATTGAAGGCGCAGAGTTCCCACCGGGAGACGGCATCCCCCAGCGTCTCCGCGAGGTAGGCGCCGATGGCGGAGAGGTTTTCCGCGTCGGCCGTCGCCCCGGGGATGAGCGGGGTCCGGATCCACAGCTCGCAGCGGGCGCGCCCGGACCGGATTTCTCCGCCGAGGAGCTCCAGGTTCTGAAGGATCAGCCGGTTGCTTTTTCCGGTCAGGCGGCGGTGCCGGCCGTCGTCCAGCAGCTTGACATCGTAGAGGACGCAGTCGGTGAAGGGAAGGACCGCTTCGAGCGCTTCCCGGGGGGCGTACCCGCTCGTGTCGAGGGCGGTATGGACGCCTTCCCGTCTCAGCTCCCGGAAAAAAGCGGCGACAAACGAATGCTGCGCCAGCGATTCCCCGCCCGAGGCGGTCACTCCGCCGCCGAACTGCCCGTAGTAGTGCCGGTCCTTGAGGACCTCGCGCATGAGTTCCGAAAGCCGCCACTCCCGCGCCACGAAGGAGAGAGCCCTGGAGGGGCAGGCGGACACGCATGCGCCGCAGCGGACGCAGGACGCGTCGTCAATGAAGACGCCCTCCTCCCGCGGCCGGTTCGCGCCGGTGGGGCAGGCTGCGCGGCAGCTCAGGCAGCCGATGCATTTGCGCGCCTCCCACCACACCCGCTGGGTGAAGGCGATGCCCTCGGGGTTGTGGCACCACCGGCAGGCGAGGGGGCAGCCCTTGAAAAAGACGGTGGAGCGCAGACCCGGCCCGTCGTGTGTGGTGCCTCGGTAGAGGTCGAAGATCATCGCGCGCGGTTCCGGTTCCATAGGAGGCTTCCTTTCCCCGGGCGCATGCCCGGCTGGAAAACGGCGCGCCGCAGGCCCGCGGCGCGCCGTTCGTCTTGTTAAAACCTGATCGCGACCTTGTAGTCGCCGTATTGGCCGCCGGCGTATTCAAACGCCTTTTCCCACTGCTCGATGGGGAAGACGGAGGTGACCACGCCGTCCGTCTTCAGACGCCCGTTTACGATGTTCTCGATGACGAACGGGTAGCAGTAGGGGCTCAGGTGCGCCCCGCGGATGTCAAGCTCCTTGCGGTCGCCGATGAGCGACCAGTTGACCGTCGTGTTTTCGGCGAAGACGCCGAACTCGACGAAGACCCCCAGCTTGCGCACCGCGTTGAGTCCGGTCACCATGCTGGCGGAGTGGCCGGTCGCCTCGATGTAGATGTCGCAGCCGTAGCCGTCAGTGAGGCCGCGGATCGCCTGCACCGCGTCGGTTTCCGCCGGATTCATGACGAGGTCCGCGCCGAACGCCGCCGCCTTCTCCAGTCGCTGAGGGTTGATGTCCAGCACGATCAGCTTCGCGGGGTTTTTCATGCGTGCGTAGGTGATCATCGCCAGCCCCAGCGTGCCCGCGCCCGAGATGACCACCACGTCCTCGCAGTGGATGTCCGCACGGTCCACGGCGTGCTTGGCGCAGGCGTACGGCTCGATCAGCAGGGCCTTCTCGAAGGGCAGCTCCTCCGGAATCTTGTAGACGCGCGTCTCGGGCAGGAAACGCACATATTCCCCCATGCCGCCGTTGAGCTCCTTATAGAAGCCGAAGCCGCCCCGGTTTTTGCACATCCAGTACTTTCCCGTCCGGCAGAAGCGGCAGTGCCCGCAGGGGACGATCTGCTCGGCGACCACCCGGTCGCCCGGTTGGAAGCCGGTGACGTTTTTCCCGGTTTTGACGATGCGGCCGACGAACTCGTGGCCAGGGATGAAGGGAGGCCGGCAGATGCCCACCATCCCGTCGCCGCCCCAGTACATCGACGCGCCCTGATAGTTTTTGAGGTCGCCCGCGCAGATGCCCGAGCCCTCGCTTTTGACGAGCATCTCGTCGTCCCCGCAGCCGGGTACGGGATAGGCCGGCTCAAAGCGGTAATCGTGCTTGCCGTACGCGACCAGGGCCCGCATGGTGGAGGGGATTTCGGCTGGCTTTGTCATAATGCACCTTCCCTTTCCTATTCGGATGAAAAACGGCTTACATCCCGGAGTAGTTGTTCCGGGCGCAGAATTCCTTCTGGAACGGCTTTGCCAGACAGATGAACCGGCTGGTGTAGCCGGTGACCTTGATAATGAGGTTTTGGTACTCGGGCTTTTCCGGGTGGTTGATCGCGTCCCGGAGCGCCTCGAGGTCGATGATGTTCAGATTGATCTGGAACCCGCCCCGCTTGAAGAACGCCTCGGCGAAGTCCATGATGTACTGCGTCGGATTTTCGCGCCCGTCGAAGAAGCGGGGCTGCAGCTCCACCTGGAGGGAGCCGCCCTGGAATTTGACGTTTTGCGCCTTGGTGAGCGAGTTGGCGGTCGCGAAAAGCCCCCGCGTGTTCCTGCCCGCGGTCGGGTTGCAGCCGTGGGCGAGGGGCTCCTCGGCGAGCCTGCCGTCGGGCGTCGCGGGCAGCACGTCCACGCAGGTGTGCCCCTGGAACTGGAAGAGGGAGGCGCGGTACTGCTGGCCGCGGCTGTTGAAGGTATTGTCGAGCACGCCGGCGATCATGTCGCAGATGCGCACGTACATCCCGTCCACCTCGTCGAGGTCGTTGCCGAACTTGTCCTCGTTGAGAAACCGCTGTCGCATCTCCTCGCGGCCCTTCCAGTTTTCCTTCGTTGCCTCGCGCACCTCCGCCATCGTATAACGCCCCTCCTCGTAGACAAGCTTTTTGATGGCGTGCAGCGAATCGGCCACGTTTGGAAGGCCGAGGATGTTGGTGGAGGTGTACTGCACGTCGACGCCGCGCGGCCCCGTGATGTCGACGCCGCGTTCGATCGGGCCGTGGCAGTTGAGGGAGGTGGCGATCTCCGGCCACACCCGGTCGAGCACCTCGTACTGCGCGTCCTTGAAGAGGCGCAGCGCCTCGACGGTGCGCCGGAACTCCGCCTCGAACAGCCGGTAGAAGGCCTCAAAGTCGCCGGCGTTCTCCGTGATCGCGCGGTCGATCGCGCGCCACATCGGATCGAGGAGGACGAGTGCGTTCACGTCCTGGTCGCAGTACTCCCGTCCGGGGATGCAGAACCACTGGCATCCGCTCACCGAGACGGTCCAGGCGATGTCGGGGTCCACGCCCGAGCGCAGCTCGCAGTCGACGAGCAGGTCGTAGTTGGCGAGCGACGGCACGCTCGCGCCGTGCCGGACGAGCACGTCGCAGGCGTAGCGGAAGAGGGCGGGGTCCATGTCCTTATGCCACATGAGGAAGAGGTTGTTGTAGTCGTCGATCATGTCGTAGGCCTCCAGCACCACGAAGCTCATCTCACAGCTCGCGTCGCTGCCGTCCTGAAGCCGCCCGCCGATCGAGAAGTGCTGCCCGCGTACCTTTAAAAAGAATTCGGCCAGGTATTCCCGCGCCTGCTGGCGGGTGAGGACGCCGCGCGCGACGTCCCGCCGGTAGAATTCACCCAGATAGAGGTCCAGCCGGCCGTAGCCGTTGCCGTGGCCGACCATGCGGTCGGTCATGATGGCGAACTGGAGCCATTGCACCGCCTGATGGTAGGTCTCGGGAGGTGCCGCGGCGATGTGGGCGCAGTCACGGGCGATCAGCTCATAGAGCGCCTTCTGTTCGGGATCTTCCGCCTGCGCGGCGAGGATACGAGCCTTCTCCGCGTGCTTCTCGATGTAGCGGATGATCGCCTCGCAGGTGATTTTGGCTCCGCGCAGGTACTGCGCCTTGCGCTCCTGCCCGAGTCTCGTATACATGGCGAGGCTTTCTTCGATCCGCCGGAGGATGCCGCCCCAGCCCTGGCTGAGCCCGATGGAATAGTCGGGGCAGGTGTGCCCATGGCTCGTGCCGCCCGCGCCCAGCTTGCGCACCTGCCTGCCGAGTTCATGCACCTTATCGCCGAAGTAGTATTTGCGGATCTCGTTCATCTCCCAGTGGAATTCCCCGACGATCGATTCGTCCGGATGGATCTCCGCGGGGGAGTGCTCGAGGAGGAAGGCGTAGTCGCGCGCGAAGTTTTCGGGCGTCTCCTCGTACCCGTCGACATGCGAGGGCACCTCGTCGTATTTCGGGAAGGGGGCTCCGATGTCCACGCGGCAGGCGTGGTCGCCCAGCGAGAGGTTCGTCTCCACGGGGTAGGACCATTCGCCCGTCTGGGGCACGATGCCGTTGCTCTTGTCGGTCCAGTGGTAGACGAGCTGGGTGGTGTCCGCGGTGTAGAGGTTGCGGCGGCCGGTGGAGGCGAGACGCTGGTTATACGCCATCACCCGTCGCAGCCGCTCGCCGGGGAGAAATTTGGGGGGATAGTCCAGGCGCGTTTTGCTCATATTTGACAGCTCCTTCCGTGCGGTCGGTCACCGCCCTAAAAATCCGCCGTCGACCGGGATGACGGCGCCGGTAATATAGTCGGATGCGGCGGACGCGAGGAAGAGGACCGTCCCGACGAGGTCCTCCGGCTCGCCCCAGCGGCCCATCGGGATACGGCTGAGGATTTCACGGTTGCGCGTTTCGTCCCGCATCAGGAAGACGGTGAGGTCGGTGTGCATGTATCCCGGCGCGATCGCGTTGACGCACACCCCGCGCCCCGACCACTCGTTCGAGAGGGCCTTGGTGAGCTGGACGACGCCTCCCTTGCTCGCGACGTAGGCGGGGACGTTCACGCTCCCAATGTAGCTGCCCATCGACGCGATGTTGATGATTTTGCCGCGCCCCTGCGCGAGCATCCGGTTTCCCGCGAGCTGGCACATCGCAAAGGTTGCGGTGAGGTTCACCTCCAGTACCTCCTGCCAGTCGGGCAGCGGGAACTCCGCGCAGGGGTGCTTGCGCTGGATGCCCGCCGCGTTGACCAGCAGGTCCACTCGGCCGTCCAGCAGCTCCAGCGACTCCCGGAAGGCGCGCTCCCGTTCTTCCTGGCGGGAGAGGTCCGCAGCGACGCAGCCGTACTCCCAGCCGGGCCGCGCAAAGGCCGCGACCCGTTCGGCCGTCTGCGGGCTGGCGGCGATCACGGCGACCTTGCAGCCGTGTTCCATCAGCCCGGCGGCCATCGCGCCTCCCAGCCCCCGGCTGCCGCCGGTGACGATCGCGCGCTTTCCCTTGACATCAAACAGCTTCATGACGTTTCCTCCCGATAAGGCGGTAAATGTTGCTCCCACCGCTATCATAGATGGCGTCCGGTGCGGTTTCAATGAGAAAAACCGTCATTTCCATGATGAAAAACAGCACATTTTCTTTTTGGGCATTTGCATATCCGGCAGAAAGGTAAACGGGTTTCAAAAAAATGTAAGCGAGTTATCCAGAATTCAATTTTGGCCGGCAGATATTTTGTTGGAAATGTCCGGGCGGGAGAGATTTCCTGAAATCGGAAAATTATGAAAATTTGCCTAGGAAAATATCACATTTACTTATTGCGGCAAAATCTGTTTGCAATTAACATGAAGACAAAGGAGGTCGTGCCGCAATGCAATATTTTCATGTCAAAACAGATGTTCTGATGGAAAGGGACCTCGCAGCGGGTGTTGTCCACCTGCTGGATAAGGAGGGCAGCCGCAACGTCCTGGTGTTCGCGGACGAGCATGTCGCACAGCACCCCGCCGTCGCCAAAATGCTTTCGGCCGCCGGGGAACCGGGCAGGAAGATCGAGCTTCGGTCCATCCCGTCGGGCGAGCCGACGACCGGCCTGGTCAACGAACTGGCCGGGATCTACCGGGGCCGTGGGCTGGACATGTTCGTCGCGATCGGCGGGGGCAGCGTTCTCGACCTCGCAAAGGCGGTCTCCGCCCTGATCGAAAACGGGGGTGTGATCGAGGACTACCAGGGCACCGGTAGGCAGTTGACCGCCGGCGTCAAAAAGATCTGCGTCCCGACCACGGCCGGGACCGGCTGCGAAATTTCGGGCGCGGCCGTCCTCATCAACACCCGGTCGGCCTTTAAGCGCGGCGTGGTGGGTCCGGGCGTGGTGCCCACCTACGCGCTGCTCTGCGCGGAGCTGGGCGCCTCGCTCCCGGTGGACCTGACGGTCGGCTGCGGTATGGACGCCATCGTGCACGCGGTGGAATCCTACGTCTCCCCCAAGGCCAACGAGCTGACGCGGCTCTTCTCCCGCGAGGCGTTCCTGCGCCTCTACGAGGCGCTCCCGAAGGTCGCGGAGGAGCCGGGAAACCTGCAATGCCGCGAGGAGATGCTGCTGGGGAGCTGCTTGGCGGGATACGCCATCGACAACGCGAGCACCGGCGCCGCCCACGGGATGTCCTATGGGCCGGGCATCCACTTCCATGTCCCGCACGGCTTTGCGGTGGCGATCTTTTTCCCCGACACGATGGAGGTGAACATCCGGAACGGATGTCATGCCTACGCGGAGCTGTTCCGGAGCGTCCCGGGCGTGCGGGCGAGCGGCGACGACCGGCAGGACGCGCTGGCGTTCGTCCGCCTGATGCGGGAATACGGACCGATCGTCCGCTATGGAAAGACGCTCTTCGACTACGGCGTCAAAGGCGGGGACATCGACCTTCTGGCCAAGGCGTCGATGCAGAACACGGTCGCCTACGCGACCAACCCCGGGCCGTTCACGATCGAGGATTCCTATGCGATCTATCATAAGCTCCTCGGGGTGTAGCCCCGGTGGAAATCTGACGGAAGGCGGAAAGAACCATGAAACGGATTGCAACGATCACCAAGCTCAAACCAGGCGTGGCGGAGGAGTACAGGCGGGTGCACGACGGCATCTGGCCAGAGGTTGTGGAAGCCGCCCATGAGGCGAATATGCGCAACTTCACCATCTTCCGCTGCGGCGACTACCTTTTCTCCTGCTATGAATACCTCGGCGACGACTTCGAGGCGGACATGGCGCGCAAGGCGGCCAAGCCCGTCAGCCCCAAGTGGCAGGAGACGACGGGCGCCTTTATGGAGCCGGTCGACGGGGAGGAAATGAAGATCGCGCTGGAGGAGTTCTGGCACCACGATTTTTAATGGGAAGCGGCCCCACGCAGGTGGAAGAAGCGGAAAAACGACGGACAATCGGAACTGGGAGGAAGGAATATGAAAAAGCGTATCCTGGCAATCACTGTGCTGCTCTGTTTTGCGCTTGCGCTGAGCGCCTGCGGACAGCAGCCCGCCGCGACAGCCCCCTCCGCCGCTGCCGCGCCCGCGGACGGCGCGGCGGCCGATCCTGGAGATGATTTCCACATCACGATCAAATTCAGCGGCGCTTCCGCGGCCACGAATCCCGACATGATGATGCTTGACGAGATGTGCAAACGGGTCACCGAACGGACGGACGGCCACATCACGATGGAGATGTACCCGAATAACGAGCTCGGCTCGCTGGCCGACATCGCGGAGATGATCCAGCAGGGCGTGCCGATGATGACCAACTGCAGCTCGGACTTTTTGGCGGACTACTGCCCCGACCATGCGGCGCTTAACGGCGCCTACCTCTACGATAGCTGGGAGGACATGCAGGTCATCGCCAAATCCGACTGGTACGCGGGGCTCAAGGGGCAGCTGGACGACAGCAACATCCATGTGATGTTCTTCGGCTGGAACGGCGGCCACCGCCACATGATCAGCACCTTCCCGATCCGGACCCCGCAGGACCTCGTGGGAAAAAACGCGCGCGTGTCCGGCGGGCTGATGTTCGTCGAGATGTATAAGGCGTTCGGCTCTTCGCCGATCACCCTGCCCTTCAACGAGACCTACCAGGGCCTTCAGCAGGGAATCATCGACATCGTCGAGGCTCCCACCTACACGCTGCTTTCGAGCAGCCTCAACGAGGTCGGCCCCTACCTGACGCTGACCAGCCATATCATCTGCGCCGACGTTGTCATCATGAGCACCGACGTCTACAACAGCATTCCCGAGCAGTACCGCGCGATCCTGGACGAAGAGGTCAACGCGACCTGCCTCGCCTACAACGCGACGGTCGACGGCAACGAGGAGGAGGCGCTGGAGACCTTCCGCGATTACGGCACGACGATCATCGAGCTGTCCGACGAGGAACGTCAGGCGTTCGCGGACGCCTGCAAGGATATGTACACCAATATCCAGAGCTTTTCTCCCGACATCTACAATACAATCCGCTCGATTATCGAGGCGGACTGACGGGGATCTATGTGTGTGTCCGCCGGCGGCGCGGGTCTGCGCCGCCGGCGGGCGGGAAAAGATTGTGAGAGGGGGCCGTGACCGGCATGGAAAAGGCCAGGGGCAGGCTGCGCTGGCTGGCGGACAACTGGGTGCTGCTGATCGCGGGGCTCGCGCTGGCGGGCGCCTGCACCACCACCTTTGTCAATGTCATCGTACGCTATTTTTTCACCAAATTCGTCCTGGTGGGTGCGGAGGAACTGACGACGCTGTTCGTCTCCTGGACGATCTTTGTCGGGGCGGCCGCCGGATATAAGGCGAAGATGATGTTCGGGATCGACGTACTGGTCAACCTCTTTCCCAAGTCGGTCCAGCGGGTGATCGGCGCCTTTGTCGATCTGGTGGTGCTGGTCACATCCGCCTATGTGGCCTACCTCAGCTGGAACTTTTCCAACGCGGCGTGGATCAGGACGACGTCGAACCTGTCGATCCCCTATTTCTGGCTGGACATCCCCATCTGTATCGGCTTTGGAATGATCGCGTTCTACACGCTGACCGACCTGATTCGGCGGTCGGCCGCCGTCCTTCGAAGGGACGCGGCGGCGGACGGACCGGGCGAGACGAGAGGAGGCGGACGGGAATGAGCATGGGCGCGCTGCCGGTCTACCTGATGTTTGCTCTGTTCCTGCTGGGCGTTCCGGTCGCGATCGCGCTGATCGCCTGCGTTCTGCCCTATTTTTTATTCATCAACCCGACGATGCCGCCGCAGATGGTCCTGCAGCGGCTGGTCGCACAGGTGGAATCCAGCTCGCTTTGGGCGGTGCCCTTTTTCATCACGGCGGGCGCGGTGCTCAACTACGCCGGCGTGACCAAGCGGCTGATGAACCTCTGCGAGGGGATCGTCGGCCACCTGCCGGGCGCGCTCGGGCAGGTCAACGTTCTGCTCTCCGCACTGATGGGAGGGATCTCCGGCTCGGCGGCGTCCGACGCGGCGACCGAGTGTAAAATCCTTGTCCCGGAGATGCTGGAGCGCGGTTATGACAAGGATTTCAGCGCGGCGGTGACCGCGGCCTCGTCGATGATCACCCCGATCATTCCGCCCGGCATCGGGCTCATCCTCTTCGCCTTTGTCGCGAACGTGTCGGTGGGAAGGATGTTCCTGGCCGGATGGATCCCGGGGATCATCATGACCGTAGGGATGATGATGCTCGTACATATGATCGCCAAGCGGCGCGGCTACGTCCCCACCCGCACAAGGCCCGCGAAGGGGAAAGAGCTCCTGCTGCTGGTCAAGGATGCGGGCTGGGCGCTCGTGCTGCCGCTGGTCATCATCATGGCGATCCGCATCGGCATCGTCACCGCCTCCGAGTGCGGCGCGCTGTGCGTCTTTTACGCGCTGTTCGTCGGCGTCTTCATCCACAGGGAGCTCAAAATAAAGCACATCTGGCCGATTCTCAAGGACGCCGTCACCGGAACGGCCACCGTGCTGGTCATCATGTGCGCGGCGAACGTCCTGAGCTTCTACCTGAGCTATGAACGTCTGCCCCACCGCATCACCGAATACCTGACCACCGTCCAGTTCAACCGCGTCACCTTCCTGTTGATGGTAGACCTGATCTTCGTACTGCTGGGCCTCTTCATGGAGGGGGGCGCGGCGATCATCATCATGGTGCCGCTGCTGCTCGGGACGGCGCAGGCGCTGGGCATCGACATGATCCATTTCGGGCTGCTGATCGTCTTTATCACCCAGATCGGCGCGGTGACGCCGCCCTTCGGCATGGTGATCTTTCTGGTCTCCCCGCTGCTGGATATCCCGATATCGCGGCTGTCCAAGGCGCTGCTCCCCTTCATCGGGCTGCTGATCTTCTGCATGCTGCTCTTTACTTTCATTCCCGTGCTCTCGACCTGGCTTCCAACCCTTGTGTATGGATAGCGGGACCGGGAGCTGCCGCGGGGTTTCGCTGTCGGGCGGGACCCCGCTTTTTGCAATTGCCGGCGCGCGGACAAATATTTGGGCGGCGTGCGGGAACTGCTAAGGTCAGGAACCCAGATACAAGGAGGACTGGTACCAGATGCCGAATACGATCACGGAGCTCGCAAGGAGGGCGCATGTTTCTCCCGCGACCGTCTCCCGCGTCTTCAGCGGGCAGGGATATGTCAGCGAGAGCACCCGGGCGGAAATCCTGCGGATCGCGAAGGAACTGAACTATGCCCCCAAAAAGTATAAAAAGCGGAATCCGGCCTCCTCGGGCGGCAACGTGATCGGTATGGTGATTCCTGACATCCGCAACAGCTTTTATACCGAGATCATCCGGGCGATCGAGGAGACGCTCGACAAAAAGGGGTACGAGCTCTTCGTCTGCGACTCCAACGAGGATTCGCGCAAGGAGATCCGCTGTCTGGCCGCGCTGCGCCAGAAGCAGATCGGGGGCCTGATCATCACGCCGGTGTCCGACGTGGTGGAATACAACGCCGATTTCCTGATGGAGATGAACCACATGGGGATCCCGGTGGTCCTTTTGGACCGGGACCTGCGCGGCGGCGGGCTGGACGGGGTCTTCCTGGACAACTTCAAGGGCTCCTACCAGGCGACGCAGGTGCTGGTGAACCAGGGACATACCCACATCGCGATGATCTGCGGACCGACCACCTCGAAGACGGGGCTTGAACGGCTGAACGGCTATCTGGAGGCCCTGCGGGAGAACCAGATCCCCATCCGGGAGGAGTACATCCTCTACGGCGACTTCATGGCCCCCAGCGCCTACGCGCTGACCAAAAAGCTCCTCAAAACCCAAAAGCGCGTCACGGCGATCCTGACCGCGAACAGCCGCATGTCGGTGGGGAGCCTCAAGGCGATCGCGGAATGCGGGATGAGCGTGGGGGAGGACATCGCGTTCATGTCCTACGGGCGCGCCGACTTTTTTGAGATGAGCGGGTCGCGAATTTCCGCCGTTTCGCAGCCGGTGCAGCAGATCGGGGAGGAGTGCTCGAAGATCCTGCTCGAGCGGATCGCGTCGGGAAAGCGGGCCCGCAACGCCCCGCGTAAGCAGATCATCCTGGCGTCCGAGCTGCTCCTGTACGGTTCGGAACGGTACCCTTCCAACCGGACAAGATAGCGCGCAAAACTCCCCGCGGCGATTGTCGCCGCGGGGAGTTTTACGGTGATCACACCGCGCTGATTGTAAACCAAAGAGAATATAATGGTTTACAATCATGGGAATCCATGCTATACTGACCGGGACAGGGGGGATATGATGTCGCTCAAAGAGGAACTGCTCCGCTATCTGGAGGAGCACAGGGAGGCGCCCGTCTCGGGACAGCTGCTCGCGGAAAGGCTTTCAGTGTCCCGCGCGGCGGTCTGGAAGGCGGTGAAGAGCCTCGAGGAGGAAGGCCACCGCATCACGGCGGCCACCAACCGGGGCTACCAGCTCGAGGCGGCCAGCGACGTGCTGACCGCGCAGGGGGTGCGGTACCATCTGCGCCCCGCGTACCGGGACTGCGCCGTTCTGGTGGAGCGGCGGGTCGGCTCGACCAACACGCAGGTCAAAAAGCTGGCGGCGGACGGGGCGGGCGGGCGGACAATCCTGCTGGCCGACGAACAGACGGCGGGCAGGGGACGGATGGGACGCGGGTTCTATTCCCCGGCGCTGACGGGCGTCTACATGAGCCTTCTGCTGCGGCCAGAAACGGACAGCGCGCAGCTCCCGATCATCACCGTCGCGGCGGCAGCGGCCGTCTGCGAGGCGATCGAGGCGCTGACCGGGCTGGAAACGCAGGTCAAATGGGTAAACGACGTGCTGGTCGGCGGCAGGAAGGTCTGCGGCATCCTCACCGAGGCGGTCAGCGACTTTGAGAGCGGCCGGACCGAAAGCGTGATCGTCGGCATTGGCGTCAACGTCAAGACGCCGCCCGCCCTTTTCCCGGCGGAGCTGCGGGAGATCGCGGGCTCGCTGCTGCCCGCGAGCGTCTCACGCAACCGGCTGGCCGCCGAGATCGCCAACCGGCTGTTCGACTACGCCGCCGACCTGCCGGGACGGGCCTATCTCGAGCCCTACCGGCGGCGTCTGATGGTATTGGGAAAGCGCGTCCGTTTTTACCGGGAGGGCGCGTGGCAAAGCGGAAGGGCGGTCGGGCTCGACGGCGACGGCTGCCTCGAGGTCGAAACCCCGTCGGGCGCGGTCCTGCTGCGCGCCGGGGAGATCAGGATGGAGGGGGAACCCATATGACAACGACCGTGAAGACCCGCGGGATCGTGCTGTGCGGGCTCTTTTCCGCCCTCATCGCGATCGGGGCGTTTTTGCAGGTGCCGGTCCCGTTCATGGATTACTTCACCTTGCAGTTCCTGTTCGTCACGCTGGCGGGGATGCTGCTCGGCTCCCGGCGGGGGAGCCTTGCCGTGGCGGTCTATGTGGCCGTCGGGCTGGCCGGTATCCCGGTGTTCGCGGCGGGCGGCGGCATCCAGTACGTCTTCCGCCCGAGCTTTGGCTACCTGCTCGGGTTCATCGCCGCCGCGTGGCTCACCGGACGGATTTGCGAGCGGACCGGCGCGGGACGGTTCGGGCAGTTTTTGCCCGCCGCCTTCGCGGGGATGGCGGTCACCTATGCGGTCGGCTTCCTCTATAAATTTCTGATTCTCAATTACTATCTCGGCCAGACGACCCCGTTCGCGGTCGTCCTCCTCTCCGCGTTTCCGCTCGATCTGCCGGGCGACGCGGTACTGTGCGTCGTTGCCTCGGGGCTTGCCGGACGATTGCGGGCCGCGCTGGGAAAGGAGCATTTGCTGTGATTACAAAGCTGAAGGAACGGATTTTAGCGGGCGGGGCCGTCTCCCGCAAGGAGGCGCTGCGCCTCGCGTGCGAGGCGGATTTGGAGCCGCTCTGCAGGGCGGCGGACGACATCCGCCGCCAAATGTGCGGCAACCGGTTCGACCTCTGCGCGATCATCAACGGAAAGTGCGGGCACTGCTCGGAGGACTGCAAATACTGCGCGCAGTCGGCCCGCTACCCGGCGGAGGTGGAGAGCTACCCGCTGCTCGGCGCGGAACCGATCGCCCGGCGGGCGCGGTCCGACTGCGAACGGGGCGTGCTGCGCTTTTCGGTCGTGACCTCGGGGCGGACGCTCACGGAGGGGGAGACGGACGCGGCCTGCGAAGCGTACCGGGAGATCGGCGCACGGTGCGGGATTGCCCGCTGCGCCTCCCACGGGCTGCTGGATTACGGTCAGCTCGTGCGGCTGCGCGAGGCGGGCGTGACCCGCTACCACTGCAATCTGGAGACCTCCCGCAGGAACTTCCCGAACATCTGCACCACCCACACCTACGACGAAAAATGCGCGGTCATCCGGAATGCGCGGCGCGCCGGGCTGGAGGTGTGCAGCGGCGGGATCATCGGCATGGGCGAGACGATGGAGGACCGCGTCGACCTGGCGATCGAGCTGCGGGAGCTGAGGGTGCGCTCGGTGCCCGTCAACCTGCTCAACCCCATCAGGGGCACGCCCTTTGAGGACCGGCCGGTGCTGCCGCCGGAGGAGCTGCTGCGGACGGTGGCGGTCTTCCGCTTCCTGCTGCCCGGCGCCGCGCTGCGGCTGGCCGGGGGGCGGGGCCTGCTGCCCGACAGGGGCAGGGCGGCGTTCTGTTCCGGCGCGAACGCCGCCATCACCGGCGACATGCTGACCACCGCGGGCATCACCGTCGAAACCGACCTCGCGCTGGTGCGCGGCCTCGGATATGAGGTGACGCGGCTATGAGGGAGGGCGTTTTTGTCACCGGCACCGGCACCGACGTGGGCAAGACCTACGTCTCGGCGCTGCTGGTCAAGACCCTGCGGGAGCAGGGCCGCAGCGCCGGATATTTTAAGCCCGCGCTCAGCGGCGCCCGCCGGCGGGACGGCGCGCTCATTCCCGGCGACGCGGAGGAGGTCTGCCGCATGTCGGGGCTGCCCGGCCCGCCGGAGCAGTATGTGGCGTACCTCTACGAGCAGGCGGTGTCGCCCCATCTCGCGGCGCGGCTGGAGGGCCCGCCGATCACGCAGGAGCGGATCATGGAGCGGTTTTCGCAGGTCGCCGCGCGGTTTGACTATCTCGTCGCGGAGGGGTGCGGAGGCCTTTTCTGCCCGCTCTGCACCGAGGGGGAGCAGCTGCTGCTCGGCGACGTGGCCGCGATGCTCGGACTGCCGCTCGTGATCGTCTCGCCGTCGGGGCTCGGAGCGATCAACGCAGCGGTGCTCACGGCGGAATACGCCGCGAAGCTGGGGCTCCCCGTCCTGGCGGTCGTGATGAACGGCTTTGAGGCGGGGAACCCGCTGCACGAGGACAACCGGGTCCAGATCGGGCGGTTCACCGGGCTTCGGACGATCTGCGCCGCGCGGGACGCCAGGACGATCGGGCTGCCCTGAGGGCGGGTAAAACAATATAAAAGGGCGGGAGCCGGGGCCATTTGGCCCCGGCTCCCGCCGCAAGGAGAATATTTGTCAGTGGTCGGCAAATGGAACGCGGCTCAGAGAGCCTCCGGCCAGACGGTGAAGCTGCCGTCGAGCTTGACCTCGATCATATATGGGCCGCCGCTTTTGCGGGCGGCCTCCATGGCGGCGGGGATCTGGCTGGCTTTGGTGACGATGCAGCCGTCGAAGCCGAAGGCTTTGGCGACGCTGAGGTAGTCGTAGTCGGGGAACTCCACGCCGATGTAGCGGCCCTCGCCCATCTTGAAGAGCTCCTCCTGTTTGATGTTGCCGAAAGCGGAGTCGTTCACGAGCAGCACGGTGACCGCGAGCTTTTCCCGCGCGATGCTCTCGAGCTCGCCCAGCGTCATGCCCAGCGAGCCGTCGCCGATGAGCGCGACGACCTCCCGGTCGGGCGAGGCCTCCTTGCAGCCGAGCGCCGCGCCCAGCGCGAATCCCATGTTGCCGTAGTTGACCGGCTTCATGTAGGCGGTGCCCTTCGGGAAGGTGGTGTAGTGGGTCCACGCGCCGGGGTTGCCCGCGTCCACGCAGAAGACGGTGTTTTCCCGCAGGGACTTTTCCAGCTCCCTCTGGAGCGCGATGGGCGGCACTGGGGTACGCTCGGTATCGGCGGTGGGGCCGGAAAGCAGCGCTTCCTTCCACGCGGCCTTGCGGGAGAACATCTCGTCCCGGAATTCCGGCGTGCCCGCGAAACCTTTGAGCGCGGCGAGCAGCTTTTGCAGCGACGCCTTGGCGTCGCCCACGACACCCGCCGCCACCGGGTACTGGCGGCCGATCTGCTCGGGAAGGATGTCAAACTGGACGACGTTTTTGGGGGCGATTGACCAGCGGTTGGTGCTGATGGCGGTGAGGGAGGAGCCGACCAGGATAACGCAGTCGGCCTCCTCAATGCACGCCTGTGTGACCTGTGTGCCGTGGCGGGAACGGGCCCCCAGGAAATTCTCAAACGATTCGTCCACCGCGCACATGGCGTTGTAGGTGCAGACGATGGGCGCGCAGAGCTGTTTGGAGAGACGCGTCACCTCGTCGGCGGCGTGGGACAGCTTAACGCCGTTGCCGATCCAGAGCATCGGCTTTTTGCTCGCGCGGATGACCCGCGCGGCCGCCTCAATGGCTTCGTCGCTCGCGACGCTGTCGGGGCGCACGCAGTAGCCGGCCGGGTCTGCCGGGACGTAGGGGGCCTTTTGGTTCTCGATGACGTCGCGGTAGAGGTCCACCACCACCGGGCCCGGGCGGCCGGTCTTGGCGGTGCGGTAGGCTTCGCGCATCGCCCAGGGCAGTACGGAGATGTCGCGGACGGGGATGTATTTTTTGCAGATGCTGCCGAAGAGCAGCTCGTGGTCGCTCTCCTGCGCGTCGCCCCGGCCCGCGTCGGCAAGCCGGTTCTGGAAGACCAGCGCGATGACCGGGCTGGAATCCCGCAGGGCCCCGCCCAGGCCGGTGATCAGGTTGGTGGCGCCGGGGCCGGTTGTGGCGAGGCAGATGCCCGGCTCGCCGGTCAGCCGGCCCCAGCCGTCCGCCGCGGTGGCAGCGCCGTTCTCATGGCGGGTATGGACAAAGCGCATGCCCGGAACGTCCTGAATGGGATCGGTGACATAGAGGGTCTGCCCGCCGGGGACCCCGAATACCACTTTTGCGCCAAACTCTTCCATCACTTTGACGACCAGCTGGCCGCCTGTAAATTGTTCGCTCATGCCAGTTCCTCCTCCATGCAGGATTGCAGTTATTTAATACAATAATAATACTATTTTAGCAAATGAATGTCAATTGTATTTGTTTTATTTTTGTAATCTTTGGTAAAAGGGCAAAAAATAATATTCCGGTTAACGGAAATAATATAATAAAGATATAATTTATACATAGATTCTATAAAGCTCCGCTGTCATAAAGGGCTGCCATCGCCTCGTGGTCCGCGAGAAAACGGAGATAGAGCGCGTCGTACCGGGCCGCGGGCTGGGGGCGCGGTGCGAATTCGGCCTCGACGCCAGGTCGGGGCAGCTCGGAGAGACCGGCCCCCGCCGCCTGCATGGCCAGCATGCACGCCCCGGCGAGGGAGGCCTCCTTGACTGCCGTCCGGAAGACGGGCAGGCCCAGTACGTCCGCCTTCATCTGGAGCCATACGTCGCTGGCCGCGCCGCCGCCGATGGCGAGCACCCGCCGGACGGACAGGCCGTTTTCCCGCACGAGGTCGAGGATGCGCCGGTTGGCATAGCAGTTGGCTTCCATCATCGCCCGGTGGAGATGCTCCGCCCGGTGGCAGGGGCGCAACCCCCGCACCGTCCCTTCCACCGCAGGACGCCAGAAGGGGGTGCGTTCCCCCGCGAGCGTGGGCAGGAAGGTGACCCCCTCGCTGCCCGGCGGGACTGCCTCGGCCAGTGCGTCCAGTTCCGAAAGCGGACGGCTTCCGCCCAGCAGGTCACGGGAAAACCAGTCGAGCGCGCCGCCGTACATGCCCATCGGCCCGCCGATGAGCCAGCGCCCCGCCGCGACATGGGGATTTACGAGCAGACGCCGGGTGCGGTCCTCGCAAGGGTGCGCCTGCACAGCGAAAAAGACGTCGGTGGTTCCCATCACGCTCACGACGTCCCCCTCCTCCAGGCCGCCCGCGCCGAGAATCCCGGTGGAGCCGTCGACGCTCCCCACCGCGACCGGCGGGGCCTGTGAGAGCCCCAGCTCGCGGCAGAGGGCGGGGGAGAGGGGCGCGAGCGCCGCGCCGGGGACGGAGAGGGGCGGCAGCTTATCCCGTTCGAGCCCGAGGGCTTCAAGGGCACGGACGCTCCAGCGGCCAGCCCCCACATCGTACAGCAGGGTATAGGCCGCCGTGGTGGCGTCCGTGGCGAACGCGCCCGTCAGCTTGCCGTTGATAAAATCCTTCAGGGAGAGGAAGGCCGTCGTCCGCCCGTAGGCTTCCGGGTCGCGGGCTTTCACCCGCGCGAGCTGGAAGCACCCCGACTCAGGGGCGGGGGCGCGGCGGCAGACCCGGTAGGCCTCCTCCGCGTCCCAAGGGGAGGCCGCGTACTCCTCCGGGCATGCATGCATGTAGGTGAAGCAGGGGGTGACGGCGTTTCCGCGCGCGTCCGTCCCCACCCAGCCGAGCAGGGCGGAGACCGCCACGCCCGCCAGGTCCCCTGCGCCGGAGGCCGCGGTCTTCATGAGTGCGTGCAGCAACGTCCACTCCGCCTCCGCGTCGAAGAGGGCGGGCGCGGTGCGCCTGGCTGTCTCAAGCCGGAGGATGCGGAGGGTTTCATCGATGAGCGCCGCCCGGACCGAGCTGGTGCCCACGTCGAGGATCAAGTATTGTCTCATGGATGGTTTCCCTAACGGCGCAAGGTCATGGACAGTTTGTAGCGGTTGGCCACATAGAGGCTATCCGAATACTCGATGCACGCGCCGCTGTCGAGGAAGGTGGTGCGGCTGACTTGCAGCATGCAGGAGAGCTCCGCCAGTTCGAGCAGCGCGGCGACACGGTAGTCCGCCATGCGGGCCTGGATCTCCTGCACCGCGTCCAGGATCTTGAGGCCGTATTCCTTTTCAATGATCTCGTAGAGGGAGGTGTTCACCAGCTTCTGCACGTCCAGGTCGGGGCAGAGCCGCACCGGCAGGTAGAGCAGCTGGTAGCAGAGGGGCTTGCCGTTCGCGTAACGGAGCCGTTCGATCTTGTAAAGGCTCTCCTCGGGGGGGAGCTTCATCGCTTCGCCCACCTTCCCCTCGGCCCGCACAATTTCGCTGTCGAGGATAAAGGAGGAGCATTTGATGCCCGACGCCGAAAGCTGCTCCTTGAGCCCGCCCAGCCGGTTGAGGCTGCGGGGCACCGATTCGCACACGACGCGCGCGGTCTTACCGTGGCCGCGCTCGAGCACGCCCTCGTCGATCAGCTCCTTGATCGAGCGGCGGATCGTGACGCGGCTCGCCCCATACTCCTCGCAGAGGCTGTTTTCGGTCGGGAGCACGTCCCCCGGGTGATAGACGCCGGTATGCACCTTGTTCTTGATGTCTTCTTTGATCGTGAAATACAACGGACGCTTGGTTGCCTGCGCTTCCATCCTCATCGCTCCTGTCTCTTGCGGATTCGCCTGTCCCCGGTAATACAAAAGGGGAAGATCGTATTGTATTGTCCGTGGGGATATCATATTTCAATTATACCATATTTTCGGGGATTTCCCATACAAAACTGGGGCGGGAAGGAAACTTCCGGCGGCCTGGCGCGGGAGGGTCAGGACTTCCCGAGGAAGATGCCGTTGGGGTCCGCCTGCTCGCGCAGGATGAGCAGCTCCTCGTCGGTCGGTTCGGGCGTCGTGGGGATGTCGTCCGCGATGTTGGGGATGGAAAAGCCGGTGCTGTCGATGACGTCCTGTTTGGAGACGCCCGGATGGATCGATTTGAGGTGGATGATCCCCTCCTCGTCGAAGGAGAAGATGCATTTCGGCGTGTAGATGTATTTCGGCCCCCCGCCGGTGAAGCCGAGCTTCCTGCGGCCCTCAGCCCCGCCCGGCCAGCCCACGCCGGAGATGTAGTCCACCTTCTCGACGAAGCTGCGGCGCTCGTGGTTCGGCATCATGATGTATTCCCGGCCGAAGCAGGAGAAGTGCTCGGGCAGGAAGATCGGCCCCACCAGCTCCACCTTGGGATGGCGCACATTGCCGATGCAGGTGCTGTTGAGGTTGCCCTCCCGGTCCACCTGCACGCCGCTGCCAAAGCCAAAGCTGATATCCCCCGCCCGGTGGTGCCACTGTTCCGGCCAGCCGGGCATCTGCGCCTCGCTGGGCAGATCGACGAGCACCTGCTCGTACTCCGATTCGGGCAGGGTGTGCAGCTTCGCGACATCGGGGTTGAAGTAGACCCCCGACAACAGGATGGTCAGGTTGGGGGCGTGGGTGCGCTGGGCCAGCTCCATGGCGGCCATCGGGATGCAGGTGATGTAGGTGGTGGCGGCCTTGCCGGTGGCAAGGCCGGTGAAGCCGACCTCGCCGTCCTCGATTGTGTGGGCCAGGTCGACCGCCAAAAGCTCTTCCAACGTATAGCGTCCGCTCATCGATACCCACTCCTTTCCAGCGCCTTCACCTGCTCGGTCCCCACGAGCTCTAGATACTGTGCGAAGCTGCTGACGCCGTAGACGTATTTGTCGAGATATTCCCGGAAGCCCTCCTCGGTCTGGCAGGCGTCCGCGTAGAGCTGCAGATGCAGTTCGTCGGTCGCGACCACGTCGAGGTCCATCGTTGGGTGGCTCCCGTGGGGCACGTGGGTGACCGACAGAGTGCGGAAGGAGGGCACGGTGGTGCTCTGTGGGCTGCGCATGATCTCCTCGGTGTCCACGAGGTGCTCCACCGTGGCGATCACCCGCTTGCAAGCCCGCGAAACGGTGATGTCCACCGACTGCGGGTTCATGCGGCGGGGCTGGGTCTGGAGATTGCCCCATTTGTCCCCCTTCCACATGTGGATGAGCGCCACGTCGGGGTCCGCCGCGGGCACTGCCCACATCTGCCGCCCGGTGATCGGGTCGGGGAAGGGGATGATTTTATCGTTGTACTTCACGATGTCGCTGCCGCCCAGCAGGTAGGTGGGCCAGAAGGAGAGGCCCTCCTGACTGGCGCGGAAGCGGTCCCAGCTGATGAGCTCGGGATAGTGGGTGATTTTGAGGACGCCCGCCTGCGCGGCGCGGCGGAAATTCTTCGCGAGGCCGAACTTTTCAAGCCCCATGTAGCTGGTCTCCACCGCGTCGACGCAGCCCGCGCCGACCAACATGTCCACCTCGATCGAGTTGGCCACGCCGACGATGGTGAGGTGCCGCAGCCCCGCCCGGATGATCTCGTGGGTCAGTGCCATGGCCTTGTTGTAAACGGCAAAGCCGCCGAACGCGACCCGGTCGCCGTCGTGAATCTGCTTCACGGCGTCCGGCAGGCCGCAAAGTTTTACAGTGCGTTCCGCCAAAATGTTCACTCCTTCCTGTCGGGTTCTCCGCCCAGCCAGTCCCGCAGGACCTCTTCGGTGTGCTGGCCCAGCGTGGGCGCGGGACGACTCAGGTCGAGCTCGCTCTCCGAAAAATCGAAGGGCGCGCCCATCATCGTCATCTCCCCCATGACCGGGTGGCAAAGCTTCACGAGCTTACCCCGGTGGCGGAGCTGGGGATTTTCCGCCACGTCCCGGAGGTTCTCCACCTTGGCGGAGACGATGCCTGCCGCGTCGAGGATCTTCCGCAGCTCGTCCAGCTCGTGTGAGGCCACCCACCCGGCGACGATCTCCTCGATCTCGGCTGCGTGCTCGAAGCGGACCTCCTGCTTGGCGAACCGTTCGTCCTCCAGCAGCCATTCCATTTCCATGGCCTTCACGAGCCGTAAAAAGTGGGACTGGTTGCCGGCGATGATCATCAGCACTTCGCCGTCCTTCGTCTTAAAACAGTTGCCCGGCGCGGTGTAGCGGTCCCGGTTGCCGACGCGGCCGGTGACATGGCCGGTGGCGCAGTAGTCGGGTATGCCGGTCAGCAGCAGGGAGGCGGCGCATTCGAGCAGAGAGAGCCTGATATGCTGGCCTCGGCCGGTCGAATGGCGCACATGCAGCGCGGAGAGCGCCGCGACCGCCGCGTAGAGAGCGGTCGCGTAGTCGACCGCGTAGGTGCCGTACATCATCGGCATGCCGTCCGGCTCGCCGGTGATCGACATCAGCCCGCTCATCGCCTGCACCGCCGCGTCGAAGCCGGGCTTGTCCCGGTAGGGCCCGTCCGCTCCGAAGCCGGTGATGCTCACCATGATGAGGCCGGGGTTGTGTTTTTTCAGTTCCTCGTAGTCGAGCCCCATCTTTTCGATGGTGCCCGCCTTGAAGTTCTCGATCAGCACGTCGGCCGTACAGGCCAGCCGGAAGAGTTTTTCCCGGCCCTCGTCGCTGCGGAAGTCGAGCTCGATGCCGCGCTTGTTCCGGTTGACGGCGAAGGTGTAGAGGCTCTCCCCCTTCACAAAGGGGGGCAGCACACGGGTGTCGTCTCCGCTGCCCGCCTTTTCCGCCTTCACGACGTCGGCGCCGAGGTCGCCCAGCACCATGCCGCAGTAGGGCCCGGAGATGAAGCGGGAGAGGTCGAGGACCCGGATCCCTTCGAGAGGTGCGTTCATAGGTTTATCCCTTCTTTGTATCGTTTTGGCGCTCGCTACATCATGTTGGGCGCAAAGGTCTGCGGAATCCACAGCACGATCTGCGGCACGAAGATGATCAGCAGGATGATCGCGACCACCGCCGCGGTAAAGACGAGCGTGGGCTTCATGACCTTTTGGAGCGGGGTGTGGCCGATCTTGCAGGCCAGCAGCAGGCAAAGGCCGAAGGGCGGCGTGATGAGCCCCAGCGAGAGGGTGACCACGACGACGACGCCCATGTGGATCATGTTGACGCCCAGCGCCATGCCGATCGGCGCGAGGATGGGGGCGAGCATGATGATGGCGGGGGTCGCGTCCATGAAGCAGCCGACGATCATGAAGATGACAAAGGTGATGAGCAGGAAGGGCAGCTCGCTGTCCGCGACGGAAAGCACCATCCCCTTGACCGCGTCGGGCACATGGTAGACCGACATCATATAGCTGAACACCATCGCGATGCCGATGCACATGGTTGTCGCGGAGGTGAGGGCGGCGGTCTTCTTCACGGCGCCCCACAGCGCCTTCAGCGTGAGGGAGCGGTAGCAGGCCGCGAGGATCAGCGAATAGACGCAGGCGACGACCGCCGCCTCGGTGGGGGTGAAGAACCCGGCGGTGATGCCGCCGATCAGGATGATGGGGGTGCCCAGCGGGGGCAGCGCCACCCAGATGGTGTGCAGGGCCTTTTTGATCCCCATCTTCGCCTCGCGCGGATAGCCGTATTTGAGCGCGTAGACGTAGGAGATGAGCATCATCACGAGCCCGATGATCACGCCGGCGGAGAGCCCCGCCAGAAAGAGCGCGCCCACCGAGATGCCGACGGTGGCGGCGTAGATGACCGCGATGATGCTCGGCGGGATGATCTCGCCCAGCGTGGAGGAGGCGGCTGTGACGGCGATCGTAAAGTCGGGGGCGTAGCCCTTCTTGATCATGGCGGGGATGAGGATGCCGCCGATGCCCGCCGTATCGGCGGAGGAGGAGCCGGAGATCCCGGCGAAGATCATGCTGACGAGCACATTCACGTGGGCGATGCCGCCCCGGATCCGCCCGACGATCGCATAACAGCATTGGACAAGCTTGTCCGTGATGCCTGAGATGTTCATGATCTCAGCGGTCAGGATGAACAGCGGGATCGCCAGCGTTGTAAACCCGCTGAGCCCCGAAAAGGTCCGCTGGACCAGAACGAGCGGGGTTTGGCGGAAGGTGTTGAGCAGCACGACGATCGAGGAAAATCCGATCGCGTAGGGCACGGGGACCGACAGGAAGATCAGTCCCAGCATGAGCAGCAGGAGCAGCAGAGCCATGGGTTCCATTAGTCCAGACCTCCTTCCGTGTCGCGGGCGACCTCAGCGGGAGGAATGACGCCCAGGTGTTCAAGCAGCATTTCAAAGGCAAAAAAGACGGTCAGCGCCCCGCCGATGGGGTACGCGATGTAGACGAAGATAAAGGGCAGATGGGCGGCCACGGAGGTCTTCCCCAGACCGGACTGCACGAAGCGTACGCCGTATAGCAGGAAGACCGCCCCGACCGCCAGCACCATCAGGTCGATCATGCAGAGGAAAACCCTCTTGTATTTGACCTTGTCTATGAAGAGCGGGATCACGAAATGCTCGCCGCGGCGCACCATCAGGGGCGCGCCCACCATGGTGAGCCACATGAAACAGTAGACGGCGATCTCCTGGGTCCAGGTGCTGGTGACCTTGAGGATATCGCGGCAGACGACCTGCACGAGCACGCAGAAGATGATCCCAATCAGGAAGACCGCCGCGGTAACCTCCGCGCAGCTTTGCAGCTTGTGTGAAACTTTATGCAAGGTAACCCCTCCTTTGCAGTGGGAAGAATTCGGGCAGGGCCCGGGACGTCCGTCCGGAGCCCTGCCCAAGAGATTCCAGTTTCAGGCGGTCAGTACTGCTGGACCTTTTCGAGCAGCTCCGTCAGGCCGTACTGCTCGCAGAACTCCTTGCGGACCGATTCCGTCGCGTCGATCCACGCCTGCTTGTCCGTCAGCTCGCAGACCTGGGCGCCGTCGCCGAGCATCTCTTCGAGGTCGCTGGCGGAGTTGGCGCGCTCGCTGGTGACGAATTCATCCGCTGCCGCCTGTCCGCACTCCTTCAGGATCGCCTGCTGCTCCCCGGTGAGCTTGGCCCACTGGTCCGCGCCGATGTAGAGCGGATGGCAGTTGATCTGGTGCTCGGTCTCGATGATGTAGGGGCAGCACTCGTACCACTTCTGGGTGATGAGGGTGGACATTTCGTTCTCCGCCGCTTCGGCGACGCCGGTCTGCAGGGCGGAATAGGTCTCGGAATAGGCGATCACGGTGGGCAGCAGGCCGAGCGCCTTCCAGGTGGCGACGACGATGTCCGACTGCTGCACGCGCATGGTGATGCCGGCCGCGTCGCCCAGTGTCTTGATCTCCTTGTCCGCGATGAGGTTGCGTGTCGCGCCCGAACCGTTGCCGAGCACCACGATGTTGCCCTTCTCCTCAAGGATCTGGTTGAGCTGCGCGATGTCGCCGCCGTGGACGAACTGGTCGCGGGCCTCGGGGCTTGAGAAGACGTAGGGAAGCGCCACGAAGCCCCACTCGGGCACGTTGGCGCTCACTGCGCCGTCGCCCGACCAGACGATGTCGACGCTGCCGGTCTGCACGGCCTCCCACAGCTCGTTTTCATTGCCGAGGGTTCCGTCGGTAAAGACGTCGACCTCAATGGAGCCGCCGGATTTTTCCTTGACCATTTCGGCAAAGGATTTGCTGGCCTGGGCGCAGGCGGTGTTGGAGGAGACTTCGATGGCCATGATCAGCTTGACGGGTTCCGCCGCGTCGCCGGCCTGCGGCGCGGACGGGTCCGCGGCGGGCGCGGAGGGGGTGTCGGACGGGCTGGAACCGCATCCTGCCAACGAGGCAAAACACAAAGACAAAGTTAATACAATCGCGAGTACCTTTTTCATAACAGAGACTCCTTTTCCTTATTTTTGCGAGATTAGATTCAATTTTTCGATATTGTTATAATATCATTTAATACAATAAGATGTCAATTATAGATTGCTATTAAAATTCTTGTATTATTTTGTTCATAATGAACATGCGTGAAAAAATCCCATCCCGCGGGCGCGGGATGGGATAAGGGGGACAATGAGGTCCGCCGCAAAAATAGAAAAGGCCCCGCCCATCAGGGCGGGGCCTTTTCGCGGTTCAGTCCCATTGGTATTCGGCGGCGGAAATGATCTTGATGGGGACCCCGTCGACCGATTCCGTTCCCACCGAGATCAGTTGGCTCGTTCCGGTCCCGGCGACCCAGCCGTTTTTGATCTGGTAGCCCGTGACCGTCACCTGATCCGACACATTCACATCCTTCAGCGGGTCGGAGATGTAAACCTTGTATTCGTTGTTGTTGACCTTATAGATCCGAAAATCGAAATCCGTGGAGATCTTCAGGGATGCGGCGAGACGCTCCTTGATATCATCGCCGAAATTCGGCCCGGTGGAATTGAGCGTGTTTCCCGGACGTTTTTCGAAGTAGCTCTCTATGGCCAGCTGGAGCAGGTCGAGGATATTCTTGTTATCGGAGTTGATCGTCTCCACCGCCGTCATCCCGTGCTTGGAGCAGCGGACCTTGATATCGCCGCTGGCGCCGACGGTAACGTTGTAAACGCCTCCTGAGGGGCAGATTCCACGATAACCGGAAGAAGTGGGGTCGGCGCCCATGGAATCCTTCATGATCGTGTCGATCACATCCGGAGTGAGCGTCCGATTCTCGACGACCTCATAAAATTCGAGCGTTCGGGTGGCTGTGGTGAGGTTTGCCATGCAGGCGGTTTTCCGGGCGGACTCCAAAAAGGAGGAGAACAAGGGGGCGGTGAGGGCCAGGAGCACGCCGATGATGGCGATGACGACCACCATCTCGATCAGGGTAAAGCCTCGTCGATGTTTTGTTTGCACAGGTCTCACCGCCTCAAATTTTCCGTAAAACAATCATTTATTGTTATTATATGACTTCCGGCCCGATTTGTAAAGCGGCGGACAGCTGATGACAGTTCTGGCCAAAGGCTGCTGAAAAATTTTTTTATGTTCGGGAAAGTTGCATTTTTTTGCACATTTGCTCCATTTATGTGGTACGGGTGGAAAGGACTTTTGGAGAGTCCTTCGATCAATGCGGAAAGGCGGGATGCGATGCGGGGACTTGAAGTATCGGGAGCGGCGGCATGGGACCGGACGTTGACCGGGCTGCTCGAGGACCTTCCGGAGATGCGCCGGAAGCTGCGTGGGGAGCTTATGGAACTTGCCGGAAAGGAAATGGAGAACAAAGGGACCAATCCGCGTAGTTCCTTCGATGCGGAAGCGGTTCGGCTGGCGGAACAGTTCGTGGAAAAGTTCGCAAAAAAACTGAAGGGTGAGGAATGACGACGCAGCTTGCAGTCATGGACGCGATCCAGGCTCTGGCGGCCAAAGTCCTGCCCGAGCTCAAGAGAATCTATACCGACCTTGTTCCCGCCGACTTCCTGCGACCCTGCCTGCTGGTGCAGCCGGTCACGACCACGCGGGAGGACGCGGCGCAGAATCTAGAGCATGTCACGGACTTCTACACGAGGTCGCGGAATAACGCAAAAATGCCGCCCTTCGGCGGCACAGGTGAAAGGAGCTGCTACATATGAAAATCAACTGGACAGTCCGAATCAAGAACCCGCTCTGGTGGGCGCAGATGGCGTGTGCCGTCGTCCTGCCCATCCTCGCATACTTCGGCCTCGCGTG
This sequence comes from Anaerotruncus massiliensis (ex Togo et al. 2026), assembly GCF_030825285.1. NCBI lineage: Bacteria > Bacillati > Bacillota > Clostridia > Eubacteriales > Oscillospiraceae > Anaerotruncus > Anaerotruncus massiliensis (ex Togo et al. 2026). Next base: position 26,293 of record NZ_JAPJQF010000005.1, on the reverse strand, counting down.
GGAGGACATGACGACATGGGCGTCGATCGGCGGCGTGCTCCTGCGCGCGGTGCAGAACCCCGTCGTGGTGGTGTCCGTGCTTGTCAGCGTGTTCAATGCCCTGACCGACCCGACCACCGCAGGCGTGAACGACAGCGTGAGGGCCATGACCTACGAAATGCCGCACAAGGACATCCCGAATACGGGGAGGTAGGCGGATGGTAAAGATTTGCCTGGACCCCGGCCACGGCGGGAGAGATTCCGGCGCAGTAATGAGTAGGCGGTACGAAAAGGACGACGTGCTGCGGCTCGCATTGGCCGTGAAACCCCTGCTCGAAGCGCAGGGCGTCGGGGTGGTCATGACCCGGACGGACGACAAGGCCGTCCCCTCGATCTCGGAACGGTGCCAGATGGCCAACACGGCGGGATGCGCCTATTACCTCTCCTTCCACCGGGACGCGGCGGGCCCTGCCGCTCACGGCATCAGTCTGTGGGTGCACAGCAGGGCGAACGATCCCACGGTGCGCAAGGCACAGGACATCCTCGACGAGCTGCTCGCCGTTACGCCGACGCAGGACCGGGGCGTGCAGAAGGGCACCCCGCAGAACTATGAGAACTTCGGGGTGAACGTCTACACGACAATGGCCTCGGCGCTACTGGAGCTGGGATTCATCACGAACGCAGACGACAACGGCCGCTTTGACCGGTACTTTGACCAGTATGCCGAGGCGATCGCGCGGGGATTGTGCAAGGCCGTGGGGGTGACGTACATGGCGCAGGACAAGCCCACAGAGGCCCCGGAGTCTTTAGCTTTCAACCTCAATAAGAGGTGTAATAGCGGGTGTAATAGGATAAAAAATCCGCGACAATTTCAGACATAACAAAATCCCTGCAAACCGGTTAACGGCTTGCAGGGATTTTACGTGGTGGAGACGAAGGGGATCGAACCCTCTACCTCTTGAATGCCATTCAAGCGCTCTCCCAGGTGAGCTACGCCCCCACGGTCATGGTGACCCATCGGAGATTCGAACTCCGGACACCTTGATTAAAAGTCAAGTGCTCTGCCAACTGAGCTAATGGGTCGATGCTGCGGTCGCAGGCACTGTGTCTGTACGACGCTTGATTATTATAGCAAAACAGGGACAGCTTGTCAACTATTCGGGACGAAATTTTTACAGGGAAAGGGATTCGACAGGAAAAGCCCCGTGACAAACCGGGGCCGATTTGGTAAAATGGGACCAATGGCTGAAAGGGGGTGCGCGCGTGAACGCGGGACAGATGGATATCCGGATGCTCCGGGGGGTGGGGGAGACCCGCGCGCGCACGCTCGCGAAGATGGGGATCGCGACGCTGGAGGATCTGCTGCTGCACTATCCGCGCGGCTATATCGACCTTTCGGCGCCCTGCGGCATCCTGGACGCGCCGCTCGACCGGCCGTGCGCGGTGCTCGCCACGGTGATCAAAAAGTCGGGGGAGATCCGCACGCGCGGCGGGCTCAAGATGTACAAGGCGACCGTCGCGGACGACAGCGGCGAAATGGAACTGACCTTCTTCAACACGAAGTATGCGGTGGAATCGCTCGACTACGACGCGGCCTACCTCTTCTACGGGCGGGTGGAGGGCAACCTCCTGCGCCGGGAGATGCGCGCGCCCCAGATTTTCCCGCCGCGTGCCGACCGGCCCTTCTTCGCGGTCTACCCGCTGACGGCGGGCGTCTCCGCCCGGACTTTTTCGGGGCTGGTGGAGCAGGCGCTGAAGCTCTCGCCCATCCTGCCCGAACGGATCCCGGCGGACATCAGGGCCGAATACCGCCTGGAGGGAATCTCCGGGGCGGTGCGCGCCATCCACCGCCCGCAAAATTCCGACGAGCTCGAAACAGCCAAGCGGAGGCTCATCTTTGAGGAGCTCTTCACGCTGGCCGCCGGGGTCGGCCTGCTGCGCACCCGCACCCGCGCGGCCGCCGCGCAGCCGATGGAACCCCATTCGCTGCAGCCCTTCTACGACGCGCTGCCCTTTACGCTGACGGGCGCGCAGCGCCGCGCGATCGAGGAATTGACCGCCGACATGCGCAGGTCCGCCCCGGCCAACCGGCTCGTGCAGGGGGACGTCGGCTCGGGCAAGACGATGGTCGCGGCGGCGGGGGCGTATTTCGCGTTTCTGTCAGGCGCACAATCGGCGATGATGGCTCCCACCGAGCTGCTCGCGCGGCAGCACTATGAGGGCCTTTCCTCCCTCTGCGGGCGGCTGGGGATGAAGGTGGGCCTGCTCGTCGGCTCGATGACGCCCGCCAAAAAGCGCGCGATGCACGAGGCGCTCGCGGCGGGGGAATTCGACCTCTGTATCGGCACCCACGCGCTGCTCTCGCAGGGGGTGTCCTTTCAAAACCTCGCGCTCGTCATCACCGACGAGCAGCACCGGTTCGGGGTGGCGCAGCGCGCCGCGCTCGGCCAGAAGGGCCGGCACGCCCACACCCTCGTCATGTCCGCGACCCCCATTCCGCGCACCCTCGCGCTGATGATCTACGGGGAACTCGACGTCTCGGTGATCGACGAGCTGCCGCCCGGGCGCAGCCCGGTGCTCACCTACAAGATCTCGTCGGGCAAGCGGGAGCGGGCCTTCGGGTTCATCCGGGAGCACCTCGACCGGGGATTACAGGCGTACATCGTCTGCCCGCGCGTCGAGGCGGGGGAGGAGGACGCCGGCCTGCGCGCCGCGACCGACTACATGCTCGAGCTTTCGGGCGGGGCCTTCAAGGGCTACACGGTCGGCCTCCTGCACGGCAGGATGAAGGCCGCGGACAAGGAGCGCACGATGGCGGGCTTCCAGGACGGGACGGTCCAGCTGCTCGTCTCGACCACGGTGGTCGAGGTGGGGGTGGACGTGCCCAACGCGGTCATCATGATGGTGGAGAACGCCGAGCGGTTCGGCCTGAGCCAGCTGCACCAGCTGCGGGGCCGGGTCGGGCGGGGGAAGGAGCAGTCCTACTGCATCCTGCTCTCCGACAGCACGAGCCCCGAGACGCTCGACCGCTTAAAGACGATGTGCAGGACGAACGACGGGTTTGCCATCGCGGAATACGACCTGCGCACCCGGGGACCGGGCAATTTCCTCGGACAGCAGCAGCACGGCCTGCCGCAGCTGCGCATCGCGGACCTCGCGACCGACGTGGAGGTCGTGGCCGAGGCGCAGCGGGCGGCGAACCGCGTGCTTGCGGACGACCCGGCGCTGCAAAAGCCGGAGCACGCCGCGCTGTGCGCGGCCGTCGAACGGCTGATGGACTCGGTGGGGGAGCGCCCCAACTGAAGCGGCCCGCGGGCCGCGCCTTCCGGACAAAATCAAAAAGAGCGGCGGGGCTTTGGCCCCACCGCTCTTTTTGATATCGGCTTATTTCTGCTTGGACTGGTAGATCGCGTAGGCGTCGCGGGCGATCATGAGTTCCTCGTTGGTGGGGATGACCCAGACCTTCACGCGGCTGTCGGGGGTGGAGATCTCCTCCTCGTCGCCGTGGTTGGCGGCGTTTTTCTCCTCGTCGAGCCGGATGCCGAGGAAATCCATGTTGCGGCAGACCTCGCGCCGCAGGTCGGGGGAGTGCTCGCCGATGCCGGCGGTGAAGATGACCGCGTCGAGCCCGTTCATCGCGGCGGCATAGGAGCCGATATACTTCTGGATCTGGTAGTTGAGCATGTCGATCGCGATCTGTGCGCGCTCGTCGCCCTCGGCGCAGGCGTTCTCAACGTCGCGGTGGTCGCTCGAGACGCCCGAGACGCCCAGCAGGCCGGATTTCTTGTTGATGACGTTATGTATGCCCTCCAGGTCGAGGCCCGCCTTCTGGGCCATCGGAAGCAGAAGCGAGGGGTCGATGTCGCCGCTTCGGGTGCCCATCATGAGGCCGGCGAGCGCGGTGTAGCCCATCGTGGTGTCGACCGATTTGCCGCCGTCGACCGCGCAGAGGGAGGAGCCGTTGCCGAGATGGCAGGAGACGATCTTGAGCTCCTCCACCGGCTTGCCGAGCAGCTTTGCGAGCCGCAGGGAGACATAGCGGTGGCTGGTGCCGTGGTAGCCGTAGCGGCGGAAGCCGTAGTCCTTGTAATAGTCGTAGGGGATCGCGTACATATACGCCTTAGGCGGCATGGTCAGGTGGAAGGAGTTGTCATAGACGGCGACCTGGACCTTGCCGGAGAAGGTGTCCTGGCAGGCGCGGATGCCGGTGAGCATGCCGGGCAGGTGCAGGGGGAACATCTCGGTGGTGGCCTCGATGTCCTTCAAAACCTCGGGGGTGATCTCGTTGGAACAGGGGGAAACCCGGCTGAACGCCAGCCGGTGGCCGACGGCGACGATGTCGTCGATGCTGTCGATGACCTTGGTCTCGCCCGAAAGCAGCAGGTCGACGACCCGGTCGAGCGCGGCCTTGTGGTTGGGCAGGTCGGTCTCGACGACCTTCTTGGTGCCAAAGTACTTGTAGGTGATCTTGCCGCCGTCGATGCCGATGCGCTCGCAGTTGCCCGAGACGAGCACCTGCTCGCTCTCCATGTCGATGAGCTGGTACTTGAGGGACGAACTGCCCGCGTTGACCACAAAGACGTTGTTCATCCGTTTGCCCGCGTTGACCACATGCACGTTGTTCATGATGATTGCTCCTCCTTATTCTGCCCGCCGGATGATCCCCATGGGGGTCTGCTCACTGCACTGGCCGAGCGGGTTGTCCTTCAAAATTTTGCAGAGCAGATCGCGGTCCATCTTCCTGTCGGAGGTGCCGAGAATCTGCCCTTCGAGGTCGTTGATGTCGGTGATGGCCACCGGCGTGCCGCCGATGCGCCGGGAGATCTCCGCCGCGACCTCGTCGGGACGGTCGGGGCCGAGCACGACGTAGTGGTTGTAGGGCGGCAGCGTGAAGTCGCACGGCCCGTCGATGCTGCGCGCCTTGTAGCCCGCGATGTTGTAGAACCATCCGCGGATGTGGAAGAGCTTGCCCACGGCGGAGACGGCGGCGGCGAAGAGGATGCGGATGGTGCCGCACTCCTGGAGCGCCATCTCCATCGTCTCGGGCATCGCGAGCCCGATGCCGTAGGGGGTGCGCAGCACGAACCGGCTGAGGAAGCGCGCGAGCGGACGGGGATGGATGTCCTCGAGCGGAATGGCGCGGCGCTGGGTGCAGGCGACCGCCTTCTCGGTGATGAAGACGATATCCCCCGGCTCCGTGAGCGGGGAAACGTATTTTTCCACCACGTCGCAGATGTTGTCCTGGTCGGTGATGACGTGCGTTTTGATGCACAGCCGCCGGTAGCCGACGCCGTCCACCTCGATGACCTCGTTCTTTTCCGGGTTCACCACATAGCCCGCCGGGGTCTCCTCCCGCGCGGGTTGGTCCGCGGGCGTTTCCTGCGCGGATGCGTCCCCGGCGGGGGCGTCCGCGGCCTCCGGCGCGGCGTCCAGAACGGCGTCCTCCGGCTGCGCGCCGATGGGCGCGGTTTGTTCGTTCGACATGTTGACCATCCCTTATCTTAAATTACCTGTTTATTGTGAGGTTCAATCACCAAGATTATACAACGTTTCCGTCCACCCGTCAAAGGGCGCGGCCTTATTCGGGTGGAACAAACTGGATCTCGTCCGGAAAGAGGAGTTCGTCCTCCCCGAGCGCCGCGCCGTCCCGGAGCCGGAGGTCCGCGCCGCAGTCCCACAGGCTGAAGCCTTCGCTTCCGGTAAAGGCGCGGGACCCGTCGGGCATCGTGAGCCAGACGGCGGCTTCCTCCAGCCGGCCGGCCTCCGATTTGAAATAGGCCGCGATGCAGCAGTTTTCCGGGAGCCCGTAATTGAGGCAGACCGGGACGCGCAGGGCGCTGCCGTCGGCCTCCGGCTTGGAGGAGAGCAGATTGTAGCTGCGGGATTCCGGGGAACCGTCGGAAAATTCGTAGGCGCTCGCGCCGTCATAGGAGAGCGTCCGCCCGGAGGAAAAGAAGAGCAGGTCGGGCAGGCCGTTTTCGCCGGTGTCGAGGAAGCGGTAAACGGGCTGCGCGAGGGAAAAATACGCCATGCGGTAGCCTCCGCCCGGCTGGGAGTGGAAGAAATAGGCGGGCGCGGGCGAATTTCCGAAGTACATGGCCTGCGGCAGGGCGGAGACGATATAGTCCCGCGCGCCGTCGCCGTTCACGTCGCCCGCCGCGATGTCGTACCGCATGAGCGGGAGCACCTCGGGCCCAAACTCCTCGGCGTACCCGGTGAGGAAGAAGTCCTCCGCCTCCGCCGGGAGGGAAAAGCCCACAGGCAGGTTGTCCTCCCCGGCTTCGTACTCCCCGGATTCGAGCGCGAGCAGGACATGGTCGCTCTTCCATTCGAGCGAGTCCAGCGCCACGGGCGGCGGAGGAACTTCCGTTCCCGCAGGGGCGGGCGCCGAAGAAGCCTCCGGAGCCGCCGCGCTTTCGGTGGCGGCGCTTTGGGACGCGGCGTTTTCCGGGGCGGGCGCCGCCGCCGGCGCGCCGCAGGCGGAGAGCGCGAGGGCGAGCGAAAGCGGCAGGGCGAACAGGGCGGACGTTTTCATCATAGCTCTCCCCGTCATACGGTTTTCTGCGCGGCGAGCGAGCGGTCGCGCCAGACGCACCAGGCGGTGATCGTGACGATGACGATCACGCCGCCCGCGAGGGCGAAGACGCCGGGACGCTCGCCGGTGAAGAGGAAGACCCACACGGGGTTCAGAAGCGGTTCGATCGCGCCGAGCAGCGAGCACATGAGCGCGGGGCAGTCCTTGACGGCGATGCCGTAGAGGACGTAGGGGATGCCGAGCTGGACGACGCCGAGCGCGAGGATGCTCAGGACGGCGGGCGCGGTGACGGGGGTGTCGAAGACGAACATGAAGGGGATGCCCACTGCGGCCGTGAAGAGATGGCCGAGCAGGATGCCGCTCATGCGGCTCTCCTCGTCGGTGTTGCCGGTGATGATATACATGCAGGCCATCGAGAGGCCGGCGAAGATCGCGACGAAGTTGCCCAGCAGGTTGCCGGGCGCGAGCTGGTCGAGGAAGAAGAGCGCGATGCCGCACATCGTGACCGACACGGTGATCACGTCCGCGCGGGAAAATTTCTGGCGCAGGAAGATCGCCGACAAAATCAGGATGAAGACGGGCGCGGTGAACTGGAGCACGATGGCGTTCGCCGCGGTGGTGAGCTTGTTGGCGGAGACGAAGGCGAGGAAGGTCAGCGCCAGAAAGACGCCGCTCACGAGGGAGGCGCGGTTGAGGCGCAGCCGCTGTTTCGTGGCGCGCAGGTAGATGACGACGCAGCCCGCGGAGATGAGGCTTCGCCATCCCGCTATGACCAGTCCGTTCCAGGGGATCATCTTGATGAAGATGCCGGCGACGCTCCAGAGGGTGGCGCAGATCATCATCAGGAAGATCGCGCGCTGCTGCGCCTTTTGGGAGTTCATGGGGAAGACCTCCGTTTCAGTGATTTACAACAGTTCCTATCCTATCGTAAAAAAGCCTCAAATACAAGGTCCTTATTCAACAAATTGCTTTATTTTACGGGAAAAACTGTGTATAATAATACCTATCATCACCCGTTGAAGGAGCGCCGCATGGTTTTTGCAAATCTGCTGTTCATCTACCTGTTCCTGCCGCTCAATATCCTCTTTTACTTTCTTTCGAAAAAGCTCGTCTACCGCAACCTGGTGCTGGTGGCGTTTTCCTTCCTGTTCTACGCCTGGGGCGAGCCGGTGTGGTTCCTGCTGCTGCTGACCTCCGCCGCGTTCGACTACATGCACGGACGGCTGATCGAGCGCTACCGGGGGACCTGGGCGGCCAAGGCGGCGCTCGCCTCCTCGCTGGCGCTCAACCTCGGGCTGCTCGGCACCTTCAAGTACAGCGGCTTTCTCGTCCAGAACCTGAACGCCCTGCTGGGCACCGCCTTTCCGGTGCCCGCTTTCGCGCTGCCCATCGGCATCTCCTTCTACACCTTCCAGACGATCTCCTACGTCGTCGACGTCTACCGCGGGGACGCCAGGGCGCAGCCCAACCCCGTCTATTACCTGCTCTACCTGTCGATGTACCACCAGCTGGTGGCGGGCCCCGTCGTGCGCTACGCCGACGTGGCAAGGGAGATCACCACGCGGACGACCGACGCCGTCTCCTTCTCGGAGGGGCTGACGCGGGTCTGCTTCGGGCTGGCGAAAAAGGTGCTCGTCGCCAACACCGCGGGCTCCCTCGCGGACAAGTTCCTGCTGGCCCCCGCCTCGGGCCTCTCGGTCGGCGGGGCGTGGTTCGGCGCGGCGATGTTCACTTTGCAGATCTATTACGACTTCTCCGGCTACTCCGACATGGCCATCGGGCTGGGGCGGATGTTCGGCTTCCACTATAAGGAGAACTTTAACTACCCCTATGTCGCCCGCTCCGCCACCGAGTTCTGGCGGCGGTGGCACATCTCCCTCTCGAGCTTCTTCCGGGATTACGTCTACATCCCGCTCGGCGGCAACCGGAAGCACCAGTATCTCAACCTGCTGGCCGTGTGGCTGCTGACCGGGCTCTGGCACGGCGCGAGCTGGAACTTCATCCTCTGGGGGCTCTACTACGGCGCGTTCATCGCGCTCGAGCGGCTCTTCCTCGGGGACCTGCTCGACCGGATGCCGGCGGTGTTCGGGCACCTCTACCTGCTGCTGCTCGCCACGACCGGCTGGGTGATCTTCTACTTCACCGACCTTGGCAAGCTCGGCGGATACCTCTCGGTCATGTTCGGCCTTTCGGGCGCGCGCGGCTGGGACAGCAACGTGCAGATCACCCTGCTCAACAACATCTTCTGGGTGGCGCTGGCGGCGTTTTTCTGCATGCCGGCCGTCAAATGGCTCAAGCGCGCGGTCTCCGAGCGGCTCGACCCGGGGAAATCCGCCGTCCTGCTGGCGCTTTCGCCCGCGCTCTGCTTTCTCCTGCTCATCGTCTGCACCGCGCAGCTGGTCGGGCAGAGCTACAACCCCTTCCTCTATTACCGTTTCTGACCGGGGGAATCCCCGGTTTTCGGAGGCTTTATGGACCAGTACCGCAAACAGAACTATGTCTACCGTCCCGCTCCCAAGCGGGCCGCGCGCCCGCGCGGCCCCGAGGAGGAGCGGGAACGGTATTACGCGCTCATCCGCCACCGCATCGATCCGGAGCGGCTGCACAGGCTGAGCTGGATCAACATTGCCGTGCTCTGCGGGGCGCTGCTGGCCTTCTTCCTCGGCTCGCTGCTGGGCCCCAAGCCCGAGCGCTCCGCGGTGGAGAAGCGCGACCTCGCGCGGTTTCCCGCCTTTTCGGCCGAGGCGCTGAGGAGCGGGACGTTCACGCGGGACATCGAAACGTGGTACGCCGACACCTTCCCCTTCCGGGACGCGTTCGTGGGCCTTTCCGCCGTCGTGGACGAGGCGCACGGCGTGCGCGTCGACGACGTGCGCATCGTCGCGCCCTCGGGCGGCGAGGCGCAGGACCTTCCCGACGCCTCCAACCAGCCGCCCGCCGCGCCGCAGGAGCCCCAGCCGGCGCCCGCCGGGCCGGGGGATTCCTCCTCTGCGCCCGAAACCCAATCCGACGCGTCCTCCGCGCCCGAAACGCCGCCGGCGGTGGACGACGGGGCCGCGCCCGGCGCGATCACGGGCGGCACCTTCGTCTACAGGGGGATGGCGATGTCCCTTTACGGGGGCGACCCGGCGAGCGGGAAGTGGTACGCGCAGGTGCTCAACTCCTACCATGAGGAGCTGCCCGACGTTCAGATCTACAACATGATCATCCCCACGGCGATCGAGTTCTACGTCCCGGACAAATACCGCGACCTCACCCAGTCCCAGAAGGCGATGATCGACCTCGTCTACGGGACGCTCGACCCGTCGATCAAGAAGGTGGACGCCTATTCGGAGCTCGCGGCGCACACGGACGAGTATATCTACTTCCGCACCGACCACCACTGGACGGGCCTGGGCGCCTATTACGCTTACCGGGCGTTCTGCGGGGAGGCGGGGCTGACGCCCAAGGAGCTGAGCGATTTTGAGACGCGCCGGCTCGACGATTTCATTGGGACGATGTATTCCCAGACGCAGGACACCACCCTGCTCAAGAACCCCGACTATGTCGACTACTATCTCTTCAAGCAGCCCTACGAGGCGCAGCGGTTTCTGGTGGACGCCCCCTACAGCGGGGTGGACAGCACCCTCTGGGGGGAGTACGCGCAGAGCCCCAACAGCTATTCCGTCTTCCTGCACGGGGATTTCCCCCTCGTCCAGGTCAAGACGGGCATCGGCAACGGGCGCAGGATTCTGGTCGTCAAGGAGTCGTTCGGCAACGCCTTCGCGCCCTTTTTGATCAACCACTACGACGAGGTGTATATCGTCGACCAGCGGTATTTCCAGCTCCCGCTCGTCGACTTCATCAGGGAGCACGGCATCAACGAGCTGGTCTTCGCGAACAATTCCTTCGCGGTCTGCACCCCCTACCACATCCGGTGCATCGACAACATGCGCCATCAGGTATTCGTTCCGCGCGCCCTCCAGGCGGACGTCCCCAAGGCCGGGGAACCGGAGGAGTCCGGTGAGGACGCGCGGGAGCAGGAGGAACAGGAGCCGCCGGACGAGGGGGACCGTCCCCGCAGGCTGCGGCCGCGCGGCGGATAAAGGAGGGGAACCGGCATGAAAATCGGGAGACGCGCGCTGGCGCTGGCGCTCAGTCTGGCGCTGCTCTGTTCCTGCGCGCCGATGGAACCGGGGACGCAGGAATCCGAGCCGATGCGGGTCGTGCGGGTGCTGACCCTCCTGGTGCCCAACACGCTGGACCAGGTCGTGCTCGAGCAGGCGGACGCGTTCGCGGCGGACGCCGCGCGCCTGAGCGGCGGGCAGCTCGTCATAGACGTGCGCACCGGGCAGGCGCCCGCCGACGCGCTCACGGGCGGGGAGGCGGACCTCGCCTTTTTGCGCAACGCGCAGATGGCCCAGCTTGACGAACGCTTTTCGACCTTCGCGCTGCCCTTCCTCTACGACGACCACCAGCATTTGAGCCTCGCGCTCAATTCGGAGGAGCTGCTCGGGCGGCTCAACACCGGCCTCCAGCCGCGCGGGATCCGCCTGCTGAACGCCTTCTACTCCGGCAGCGCCTTTCTCGTCTCGACGAAGGGGGAGCTGCGCACCCCCTCCGACTACAAGGGGATCGCCGCGGCGCTGCGCACCGACAACGCGGACAAGCTCGCGGTCTTCTCCTCGCTCGGCGCGCGGGTGCTGCCCTATTCGGCCTCCGCCATCCCCAACATGCTCGGCGCGCAGGCGGAGCTGCTCCCCGAGGGGGCGGACGGCCCCGCCGAGGAGGTGACGGTCGACACGATCGAGGTGGATACCGAGCAGGCGCTCGCCCTTGAGGCCGACCCCAACACCCTCTTCTTCATCAAGAGCTACCACGCGGCCGCGCCGCTCTGGCTGGGGGCGAACGAGCAGTCGCTCACGTCTCTCACCGACTATGAACGCGCGGTGCTCAGCGAGGCCTGCGCCGGGCTGCTCGCCGGGCTCGAGCGGGTCTATACCGACAGGGAGGCGGCGGCCTTCGACGAGCTGCGCGCCCGCGGCGTGGAGGTCGTCGAGATCGAGCGCCAGCAGGTTTCGGCGGTGCTCTACGACAGCTCCCGCAACCTCCCGCTCGACCCCGGGCGGTACCTGCCGCCCGCCTACTTCGACCGCAGGCTCTATGAGATCATCCAGAGCTATTCGCCGCTCTCCTGAGGGAACGGAAGGCGCAGAGAGCTTGCCGGGCGGGGGCACACGGCGGAGGACGGCTTGCCCTCCGCCCGTGAGGCGCACGCGTGTCCCGCTTGCGCCATGGAAATGAAAAAAAGGAGCGGCCGCCCATTTCGGGCGGCCGCTCCTTTATTGCAGTCTGTCAGGGATGGGCACACGGGAGGGGGCGGCCCGCCCCCTGCCCGTGAAATGCGTCTGTACATTGCCGCAGGCGGCAATGTACATCGGTCATTTGCGGACGGGAACCGCAAATGACGCGCATTTTCAGTCGTCGTTATCGATGATGCGCAGGCCGCTCGGGGAGCGGCGGATGAGGCCGCCGCTCTTGCTGGAGGAGCTGCGCCCGCGGTCGTCGTCATCGTCGTCGCTGGAACGGCGGTCGTCGAGGTCCTCCGCGCCGATCGCGTCGCAGTAGGTGCAGACGGGCGGCATGTTGGTGGTCTTGTACCAGCCGGTGGCGGTGGTGGCGCAGCTGTCGCCCGCCAGGTCGCCCGATTCGGTGCAGTATTCCGCCTGCTGCACATCGCCCCAGATGGGGAACTGCTTGGGCTCGAGGCCCTCGTGAACCTGCTGCATCAGCGTGCGGTAGACCTCCGGCGGCGGATACCAGACGCCGGTGTAACGGATGCGCTCCGGCTCGTCGTAGCCCATCCAGATCGCGCAGACATAGTAGGGGGTGTCGCCGATGAACCACTGGTCCTTGTCGTCGTCGGTGGTTCCGGTCTTGCCCGCCACGGGGAAGCTCGCCGAGTTCCAGGGGGCGCGCCCGCCCGTTCCATGCGGTCCAGTCGTGACCCGCTGCATCAGGCGGTTGATGATCGTGGCCGTCTCAGGGGTGATGACGCGGCGGGGGGTGGTGTCCCGCTCGAGGATGGGGTTGCCGTCCGCGTCAAGCACGCGGGTGTAGGCGTAGGGACGGGTGAAATAGCCGCCGTTGGCGAAAATCTGGTAGGCGCCCGCCATTTCCAGCGGAGAAACGCCGTCGGTCAGGCCGCCGAGCGCCATCGGGAAGACGTCGATATCCGATTTGATGCCGCTGTCGGTGACCTTGCGGTCGACGAGGGAATACATGTCGAGCTTCTCGGTGAGGAAGTCAAAGGAGGTTTTGGGGCCGATCTGCTGAATCAGCTTATAGGGGACGGTGTTGGTGGAGCGCTGAAGCGCCTCGTCGACCGTGATGGGGCCGAGGTAGCCGGAATAGTGGTTGACGAGGGTATGGGTGCCGAGGTCGACCGGGCCGTCGTCGATTTTGGTGGACCAGGTGACCACGTCCCGTTCGACCGCCTGCAAATAGGCGGAGATCGGCTTGATCGACGAACCGCACTGGCGGTAGGCGTCGGTCGCGCGGTTGAATTCACGCATGCCGCGTTTTTCGCCGATGCCGCCCGCGAGGGCGATGATCTTGCCGTTCGGGTCGAGGATGGCGGCGGCCGACTGGGGATATTCGCCCTCGTTGGTGACGGTCGGGAAGTTCTTGACGTCGCTGTAGAAGTTGGTGACGATGTCCTGCACCCGCTCGTCGACGGTCGTATAGATCCGCAGACCGCCGCTTGTGACCATCTGCTGGGCGACCTGGTTGGTGTAGCCGTACTGCTCCATCAGATCGTCGATGACCTGATCGATCACATAGTCGGTAAAATAGCTGTAGACAGGGTTGACGCGGGAGGCGGCGAACTCGGTCTTGAATTCAAGCTTTTCGTTGAGCGCCTCCTCGTACTCCTTGTCGGTGAGGTAGCCCTGCTCGTGCATCGCGAAGAGGATGTTCTCCTGGCGGCGTTTGTTCGCCTCGGGATGGGCCAGCGGGTTATAGGCGCCGGGCGCGTTGGTGATGCCGATGATCGACGCGGCCTCGGCGACCGACAGCTCGCTGACGTCCTTGCCGAAATAGGTGTTCGCGGCGGCCTGCACGCCGTAGGCGCCGTTGTTGAAGTAGATGGTGTTCAGATAGGCCTCCAGGATCTGATCCTTGGAGTAGCGTTTTTCCAGGTTGAGGGCGCGGAAGATCTCCTGCACCTTGCGTTCGATACGCACCTCGTTGTCGCCGGTGATGTTTTTGATAAGCTGCTGGTCGATGGTCGAGCCGCCGGCCTGGGTGGGATAGATCGGGATGAACATGTTGACGAACGCGCCGAAGGTGCGCTTCCAGTCGACGCCCTGATGCGTCCAGAAGCGTTGGTCCTCGATGGCGACAACCGCCTCCTGCATGTGCTTGGGAATTTTATCCAGTGAAACCCAAATGCGGTTTTCCGTGGTCTGGAGCTGCTGGAGCACCTTGGGCTCGCCCGTCTCCGGATCGGTTTCCTCGGTGTAGAGGATGGTGGAGTAGCGCAGGTTCAGGTCGCTTAAGCTGATCTCCTCGTCCGAGTTGATATAGCGCAGGATGTAGACGGTCAGCACCGACGCGATGATGCATCCGGTGATGATCCCCACCATAATCAGCGCGGCGATGACCCGCCCGATATTCGCAAGGGTGCCTCGGATGACACCCCCGCCCTTTTTATCTTTGCGAGATCCCAAAACAGAATCCTCCCATCTATCAGGAAAAAGTCACACTCCGGCAGTTTAGCATATCCTATAGTATACCACAATTGAAAGGCAAAGTGTTACGGTTTTTTAAACGAATTTCCGCGAAAAGGCGCGGGAAAGCAACAATTCCATCAATCTGTATATTCTGCCTATACTGTGTCCAAAATATTGTAAACGAATCCGTTTTCCCGGAATCTTGAACGAATCAAAGAGGTGCGTTCTTATGCGCAATGCGATTTTGCTGACTTTGGTGGGGATTGTCGCCGTTTCCCTGCTCACCGTGGGGGTGGTCTACGCCCTGCCCCAGGAATCCCCCGCGGAATTTTCCTCCGGGGCCTCCGCGGAAGCCCTTCCCTCGGAGGACACCTCCGGCTATCCTTACCTGCTGCGCAGCTACGACGGCAAGCTGGCGGTGTTTACCGACGACCTCGTGGAGCCGGACCTCGTGTTCGACGTCTACGTGCGCACCCTGCCCGAATACGATCAGCAGCAGCTGGAACGCGGGGTGCGCGTCAAGGATTACGACAAGCTGACCGCGCTCATCGAGGACTATATCAGCTGACGAATCGATACGGGGCTTCCCCTTTTTCCGCCGCTCCTTTATAAGAGTGGCGGAAAGAGGGGATTTTTATGCGAAAGTGCACGGACATCTTTGCGCCGCCGTCTCCGCGCCGGTGGGCGGAGGATTTTCGTAGGGACGGGAGGATCACGGTCAAGGCCAAGGATTTGGAGGAAAAAGGAAGCGGTTGAGAGGGAAAGGGCGTTGTTACGGTTCTGTCATTTTTCCCGGGAGGCTGTAACCGAATTGTAACCGCTTTGTAATCAAAAAAGGCGGAATCGGAACCCCTCCGGGGATATAATAAATACAGGGTAAGGGCTCTGGTAAAGCCTCCTCCTGAAAAATCAGTTTTAAAATGGCGTCGGGTCTGATCAGCCCGGAAATCTCTCTCTAATCTGCCTGAAGCGGCTGCGCATGCAGCCGCTTTTTATTTTGTTTTCGCGCCAGCGCGCGGGAAAAAGAGCCAGCCGGGCGACTGGCTCTTTTTCGCTTATTTGCGGAAATTTTCATAGATCAGCCGCAGCCCGTCGAGTGTGAGGGTGCGGTCGATCGCGTGGAAGACGCCCGTTTCATCCCCGATCAGCCGCGCGAGACCGCCGGTCGCGACGACCTTTACGTCGTCGCCCAGCTCCGCCTTCATCCGCGACACGATGCTGCTCACCGCGCCCACATAGCCGTATACCGCGCCAGCCTGGAGGCTTGCCACGGTGTTGCGCCCGATGACACGCCCCGGCGCAACCAGCTCGACGCGGGGGAGCTTGGCGGTCTTGGTGAACAGCGCCTCCATCGAGATGCGGATGCCGGGGAAGATCGCGCCGCCGAGGTAGGCGCCCCGCGCGTCGACCGCGTCGAAGGTGGTCGCGGTGCCGAAATCGACCACGATCAACGGGCCGCCGTACTTGTGGAAGCCGCCGACCGCCGCGACCAGCCGGTCCGCGCCGACCTCCTTCGGCTGCTCGTAGCGGTTCTCGATTTGAAAGGGGAGGTTGTCCCCCGCCACGAGCGGGACTTTGCCGTAGAAGTATTTTTTGACCGCGTTGCTGATTGAATACATCACCTGCGGCACGACCGAGGTGATGACCACGTCCTCGATTTCCCTGCGGTCAAAGCCGTTTTCACGGAAAAACTGGGAGGTGAAGAGCCCCACCTCGTCGGAGGTGATGTCCCGGTTGGTCCCCAGCCGGAATGAGCCCGCGAGCCGCTCCCCGTCGAATATGCCGAATTCCATGTTGGTGTTTCCGATATCAATTGCAAGCAGCATCCTGTTTCCTCCGTCCTCCGGGCGCGCCCGGCGTAAAGACGGCGGCCGCGCCGTCTTTTCTCAAACCAGTATAAGGCAGGGGAGAGCGTTCGTCAACGAAAACTTTTTGCCCCGCGCGGGAAGAATTTATGCAAAGGTTCTTGACGTTTTTCGTGCGGGATGCTATACTATTTAGGCATCAGCTGCTAGTATGGCTCAGTTGGTAGAGCAGCGCATTCGTAATGCGCAGGCCGTCGGTTCGAGTCCGACTACTAGCTCCAGGAAAACCCGCAAGGCAAGCCGCCTTGCGGGTTTTCTGCCTTTTCGTTCCCTCTCCGCGGGGCTGGATTTGTCGTTCATCTCCGCCGAAGCTCACGCCGCGCAGCCCTGCGCGACAAACCGGGACACGAACCCATTGCTATACACTGTTATCGGCCCCGGACGGCAACCCGCCGTCCGGAGCCTTTTTCGGCGGATTTTTCGGGGGAACCCCGGCCCGGGCCGGTGGCAGGGATGATTTCCCAGTACCGGAAAATGTCGAAAAAGGGGTTGACAAACGCCGAAAGTGGTATTATTATAACAATACCACATGAGCTTAATATACATATAAATTTTTATTAATTTAAGATTTAAACACATTATGCACAATATGGATATATCAAAATATGACCATATGGAGGCGGAGAGATGTCCTTTGTATCGACCGGTGAGATGACGCGAAAAGCCCAGCGGGAGGGCTATGCGGTCCCCGCGTTCAACGCGGAGAATCTGGAGATGGCGCAGGCGATTATCCAGGCGGCCAGCCGGGAGGGCTCCCCGGTCATCCTGCAGACCACTCTGCCGACTGCGCGCTACTGGGGGATGGAAGAGGCGGTCGCCGTGACCGCCTCGCTGGCCCAGGAGGCGCCGGTGCCGGTGGCGCTCCATCTCGACCACAGCAATTCCTTTGACGAGGTGATGCGCGCCGCGCGGGCGGGCTACACCTCGCTGATGTTCGACGGGTCGGCGATGTCCTATGAGGAAAACCTCCGCCTGACCGGACGGGTGGTGGAAGCCGTGCGTCCGATGGGCCTCACGGTGGAGGCGGAGCTCGGGCAGGTCGGCGGCAAGGAGGATTCCGCCGCGGCTCCAGAGGCCGCCCTCACCAACCCGGAAGAGGCGCAGGCGTTCGCGGAAGAGACGGGCGTCGGGCTCTTCGCCCCCGCGATCGGCACGGCGCACGGGTTCTACAAGGGGGAGCCGAGGCTGGATTTCGCGCTGCTGGGTGAGATCCGCGGACTGGTTTCCGTCCCGCTCGTCCTGCACGGGGGCTCGGGGCTCCCGGACGGGATGATCCGCCGGGCGATCGGGCTGGGCATCGCGAAAGTCAACTTTGCCACCGAACTGCGCGCCGCCATGACCGCGGCCGTGTGGGAAACGATGGAGGGGGACCGGGAGGTCATCGACCCCAAAAAATACCTCGGCCGGGGCCGGGAGGCCGTGGAACGGCTGTGCGTCGAAAAAATCCGCCTGTGCGGTTCAAACGGGCGGGCGTAGCGGATCGGGGCAGAGACAGAAGAGAAGGGAGCTGGAATCGGCGTGAATCACAAGGAAACGGGAACCCAGTACAAATATGAGGAGCTCTACGACGCCCTCGTGGAAAAGATGAATTCCGGCTGCTGGAAGCCGCACGACAAGATTTTGCCCGAACGGGAGCTGTGCGCGCAGTACGGGGTCAGCCGCATCACCGTGCGGGACACCCTCAAGCGGCTGGAGGAGGACGGGTACATCTACCGCAAGCAGGGCCGCGGCACCTTTGTGGCGGTGCGGCAGATCGAGCAGAAGCTCACCAAGCTCTACAGCCTGCGGGAGGAGTTCGCCGCCAAGGGGATTCCCCACACCAACCGGATCCTCTCCTTCGAGACCGTCGCGGCGGACGAGGCGCTGGCACGCAGCCTGCTGATCTCGCCCGGGGACCGGGTGTACAAGCTGGTGCGCTGCCTCTATGCGCGCAGCCAGCCCTACACGGTGGAGACCTCCTTCATCCCGGCGGCGGTCTATCCCGGCATGACGCGGGAGCTGATCCGGGAGCACGGGCTGTACGGGTCGATGCAGACCTACAACATCATCCCCCAGCGCGCGGTCGAAAAGCTGCGGCTCGTCCAGGTTTCCGCCGAGGACGCGGAGTTGCTCCTCATCAAGCCGAAGGAGAGCGCCATCCAGATCGAGCGGACGACCTTCAGCGGGGAGCGGTGCATCGAGTATACGATCAACATCATCAAGGGGGATTTTTTCGTCTACACGGTGGAACTGAAGTAACATTGATCCGGGAGGAACAAGATGAACTATTACCTGAGCGTGGACGGCGGCGGGACCAAGACAGATTTCCTGCTGACCGACCGGGCGGGGCGCCCGGTGGCCCGCCGCAGGCTGGGCGGCTGCACCTACTCCTACATCGGGCAGGACGGCGTGTGCGAGCTGCTCGAGGAGGGCGCGCGGCTCCTGCTGCGGGACGCGGCGGCCGGGGAGGACGAAGTGGCGTGCGCGGTCTGGGGAATCCCCTGCTACGGGGAGGACCGGGCGTTCGACGGCTATGTGTCCCGGCGGCTCCCCCGCGTCCTGCCCTGCGCGCACAGGCTCTGCAACGACGTCGAGCTGGGGCTCGCCGGTTCGCTGCTGCTGGGGCCGGGGGTGCATGTCGTGGCGGGCACGGGCGCGATCGCGATGGGACGGGATCCCGGCGGGAAAACCGCGCGCGCGAACGGCTGGCACGAATTCTTTTCGGACGAAGGCTCCGCCTACTGGCTCGGGCGGCAGGCGCTGGCGCTCTTCGCGCAGCAGGCGGACCGCCGCAGGGAACGAGGGCCGCTCTATGAGCTGCTCCGGGCCGAGTGGGGGCTGGAATCGGACTACGAGGTGATCCGCTACTACCGCGAAAACCTGGAGAACCGGCGGGAACGGATCGCGGCGGTGCAGAAGCTGCTCTGCCGCGCCGCCGAGGCCGGGGACCGGGACGCCGCGCGGCTCTACGAACAGGCGGCGCGGGCCCTCGCGCGGACGGCCGGCGGCGTGCTGCGGCAGCTGGATTTCCCGGAGGGGGAGCCGGTGCGCGTCTCCTACTACGGCGGCGTCTACCGGGCGGGAGCGCGGATCCTCGCGCCGTTCGGGCGGCTGCTCGGCGAAATGGGCGCGGTCCTCACGCCGCCGGCGCTGCCGCCGCTGTGCGGGGGCGTGCTGCTGGCCGCGCAGGCGGACGGGCGCGATGATCCCGCGGAGATCGCGGAGACCCTCAAGAGCTTTGAAGAAATGGAGCGGAAATGATGTTTACAATCGAACAGGAAATCTTTTCGCAGGACCGCGCCCTCGGGCGGACGGCGCGGTATTTGCAGGAATATGCCGGCGGCATCCGCGCGGCGCTTCGGGAGGACCGGCCGGAAAAGCTCGTCTTTCTGGGCTGCGGCTCGAGCTACATGCTCGCCGCCGGGGCGGCGCACCTCTTCTCCGTGCGGGGCGGGACGCAGGCGGTCGCGCTCGCGGGCGGCGAGGTGATGCTCGCCCCCGGCCGGTACGCCGGGCTCTTTGAGGGGGCGCTTGTGCTCCCGCTCTCCCGCTCGGGAGAGACGAGCGAGGTGCTGCTCGCGCTGGAGCGGATGAAGCAGCGGGCGCGCTTCCGGACGCTGGGGATCACCATGAAGGCGGACAGCAGCCTGCGCGGGCGGACCGATCTGCTGCTCGAGCTGCCCTGGGCGTTCGACGAGAGCGTCTGCCAGACGCGCACCGTCACCAACCTCTACGCGGCCCTGCTGGAGCTTTTCACGGTGTACAGCGGCGACGAAAGCCTCCGGGAGAGCCTTGGGCGGGCGGTCGAGGGCCAGGGGGCGTGGATTTCCGGCCACAGCGGCGACTGCCGGCGGATCGCCTCCGTCGGCTGGGACAACGTCACGGTTCTGGCGGACGGCGAACTCTGCGGGATCGCCAAGGAGGGCGCGCTCGCCTTCACCGAGGTCTGTATGCTGCGGGGGGAATACTTCCGCCTGCTTGACTACCGGCACGGCCCGATCGTCGTGGCGGACGGCAAAAAGCTCGTCATCGCCGCGATGGGACCGTGGGAGGAGAGCTACCAGAAGCAGATGGTGGCGGATATCCGCAAACGCGGCGCCGCCGTGGCCGCGCTGGGCGCGCAGGAGGAGAACATCTGGGGCGCGGACTTCTATTTCCCCGTGCGGGGGATCGCGGACTACGCCGCGTGGGGCCTGCCGTTCATCGCGCTCTGCCAGATGATCGCCTTCTATAAGGCGGTGGAACGGGGCCACAACCCCGACATGCCCGACGGGCTGGATCCCTACATTTCGCTGGACTAGGCCGTGTGAAACGGCGCGGCGCTTGTGGAAGAGAGGAAGCCGATGAAAAAGTATGTACAGCTCTATCTGGGCGGGCCCGGGGGACGGGCGGTTTCGGAGGAGGCCATGCGCGCGGCGCTGGACCCGATGGAACGCGCGGAGTCGTTTGCCGGCGTGATCGCCGGCTGGACCGTCCGGCCGGAGCCCTATCGGTGGCTGCGCCGTTTCACACGGGAGCGGGGGCTGAAGCTCTATCTCTGGCTCCCGGTCCTCTCGGAGTTCGGGGAGCTGCGCCCCTTCCGGGGCGTCGAGGGGTTCGGCGGAAAGCCGCTCGGCGGCGCGCGTTTCGACGGCGACGAGACGTTCGATTTCTGCTGTCCCACCCGGCGGGACACCGGGCGGTTCCTGCTGGAAATCTATGAGGAACAGTTCGCTTGGGCGGAGTTCGACGGGGTGTTCCTCGACCGCATCCGCTTTCCCGCCCCCTCGGCGGGGCCGCAGGCGCTCTTTTCCTGTCTCTGCCCCGCCTGCCGGGAGGCTTACGGGGCGGCGGGGCTGACGGAGGAGATGCTGCGTGCGTGCCGCGACCGCCTGCGGGCGGAGGAAAAGCCGCTCGGGATCGAAAGCCGCCGGGAGGGGCGCTACCGCTTTGCCGACCCGGCGTTCGCGGCCTATCTCGACTGCCGCGCCGGGCTGGTCACCGCCCTCGCGGGGCGGCTGGCCGACTGGTTCCACGGGCGTGGGCTCGCGGTCGGGCTCGACCTCTTTTCGCCGCTGCTCGCGCCCTTTGTGGGGCAGGACTACGGGGCACTCTCCAAGAAGGCGGACTTTGTGAAGCCGATGCTCTACCGCTATACCGACACGCCCGCCGGGATCTTCTACGAGCTGCGGGGGATCGCCCGCGCGTTCGCGCCCGCAGGACGGGAGGAGGCCTACTTCCGCGCGCTCTGCGAAGCGGCGGGGGCGCGGCCCGAAGAGGGCGGCGGGGCGTGCTATTCCGCCGAGCTCGCGGCGGCGCGGGCGCTCTGCGCCTGCGAGGTGCTCGCGGGAATGGAGCTGCACACGGTCCCCGGGAGGCCGCCCGTCACGGCCGGCCAGGTCGGGGACAGCGTGAGGCGCGCGGCGCGCGGCGGCGCGGCGGGCGCGGTGGCCTCGTGGAACCTGCTGGCCGCGCCGGAGGAGACGGTCCGCGCCTTCGCGGAGATGCCAAAGGAGAAATGACCATGAAGCATACACTGGAATTCCGGGAAATCTGCAAATCCTTCGCGGGCGTCCGGGTGCTCGATCGGGTGAGCTTTTCCGTGGAGGGGGGCGAGGTGCTCGCGCTCGTGGGGGAGAACGGCGCCGGAAAGTCCACCCTGCTGAAAATCCTCAACGGCGACTACCAGCAGACGTCCGGAAGCTACCTGCTCGACGGGCAGGAGCGGCATTTTTCCAGCCCGCAGGAGGCGATCGCCGCCGGCATCGGGCTGATCTACCAGGAACGCCAGATGTTCCCCGACCTGAGCGTGGCGGAGAACATCTTTGTCGGCAACCTGCCCATCAGGGGCGGGCGGGTCGACTTTCCCGCCCTCAACCGGATGGCGCGGGAGTTGATCGCGGAATTCGGGCTGCCGCTGCGCCCGGGGGACAAGGTCCGGGACCTTTCGGTGGCGATGCAGCAGATGGTGGAGATCATGAAGGCCTACTCCCGGCGGCCCAAGGTGCTCGCCTTCGACGAGCCGACCGCCTGCCTTTCGGACAAGGAGGCGCAGGTGCTCTTCACGCTGATTGACCGGCTGCGGGAAAAGGGGCTCATCGTCATCTACGTCTCCCACCGCATGAACGAGATCTTCCGGCTCGCAAGCAAGATCGTCGTGCTCAAGGACGGGGAGTTCATCGCGGAGCACCGGGCCGCCGACACCGACGAAAACCGCCTGGTGAGCGAAATGGTCGGCCGTCCGGTGGGCGGCATGTTCAGCGGGCTCGTGCGCGCCGAACCGTCGGGGGAGGAGATCCTCCGGGTGCGGGGGCTCACCGGCAGAGGCTTTGCCGACGTCGGCTTCTCGCTGCGGCGGGGGGAGATCCTCGGGTTCTTCGGGCTTGTGGGCGCGGGGCGCACCGAGGTGATGCTCGCGCTCTTCGGGGCGGTCCCGGCCGAGGCGGGCGAGATCGAGCTGCGGGGGAAGCCCTGCCGCATCCGCCGCACGCGCGACGCGATCGACCAGAAGATCGCCTACTGCCCCGAGGACCGCAAGCAGCAGGGGATCCTCCCGCTGCGGCCGGTGAGGGACAACATCAGCGTCGTGGTGCTCCGCGGGCTGTGCAGGGGGCCGTTCATCAGCAGCCGGCGGGAAAACGCCTTTGCGAGGGACTATGTGGAGGAGTTCCGGATCAAGACCTCCTCGATTGAAAAGCCGATCTACCAGCTCAGCGGCGGCAACCAGCAGAAGGCGCTGCTCGCCCGCTGGCTCTCCGCCAAGCCGGAGATCCTCATCCTCGACGAGCCGACCAAGGGCATCGACGTGGGGGCGAAGGCGGAGATTTACCGGATGATCTGCGACGTCGCGGCGCAGGGGGTGGCGGTGATCCTCGTCTCCTCCGAGCTGCCCGAGATCATCGGCCTGAGCGACCGCATCGTCGTGATGCGCAACCAGCGGGTGGCCGGGGAGCTCGACGGGCGCACCGCCACCGAGGAGCAGGTGCTGCGGTACGCAATGCTGGATAACAGGGAGGGAACCACTTGAAAGAGTCGAAACTGCGGGAGATGAGCAGGCGGGCGCTGTCCTCCAATCTGCTGGGGCTGTTCGTCGTCCTCATCCTGATGTGCGTCGTCTTTACCATTCTGAAGCCCGGTTTTCTCACCGGGAAAAATCTGCTGAACATCCTGACCGCCGCGTCGCTGAGCGGGCTGATCGCCATCGGCGAATCCTACCTCATCATAGCGGGCCAGATCGACCTTTCCCCCGGCGCGATCGCGGCGTTCGCAGGCGTCTTTTCCGCGCTGCTCGCCCAGCGGGGGATGCCGATCCTGCTGATCATCCTGATCACGGTGGCGGTGGGCGCGCTCTTCGGCGCGGTCAGCGCCTTCCAGGTGAACGCGCTGAAGATCCAGCCGTTCATCGCGACCCTCGCGGTCATGTCGATCGCGCGCGGGCTGGCCTACATCATCTGCGCGGGCAAGCCCGTCTTCATCAGCCACAACACCTATATTAAAATCGGCATCACCCGCATATTGGGGATCCCGCTGCCGGTGATCATCCTCGTGGTGATGTTCCTCGTCTGGGGCGTCGCGCTTTCCAAGACCCGCTTCGGCCGCAACGTCTACGCGGTGGGCGGGAACCCGGCCGCCGCCCGGCTGGCGGGCATCAACGCCGACGCGGTCAAGCGCGGGCTGTTCATCCTCTCCTCCTGCCTCGCGTCGCTGGGGGGGATCATCCTGGCCTCCCGCATGAACACCGGGCAGCCGGGCGCGGCGAGCGACGTCGACTTCGACGCGATCACCGCCTCGGTGCTGGGCGGCATCGCGATGACCGGCGGGACCGGCTCGCTCAGCGGGACCTTTTTGGGGGTGCTGATCCTCCAGGGGTTCAACAACGGCCTGCTGCTGCTCAACGTCTCCACCTTCTGGCAGGACGTTGCGCGTGGCCTGCTGATGATGTTTGCACTGACCTTCGACTTCTATAGAAAGCAGCGAAGGGAGGGGTAGCCCCATCCGATGTTCCCGCGAGGGATGACGATCAGATTCGTATTTTAAAACCCGATGTGGAAAGGAGAACGTAATGAAAAGAAAGCTCACCGCACTGCTCTTGACCCTCCTGATGGTGCTCGCCCTGCCGGCATGCTCGTCCGCGCAGCCCGAACCGGCCGCTCCCGAGGCCCCGCCCGCCGGCGCGGCTGACCCGGCCGGGGAAACCCCCGCGCCCGCCGAGACGCCCGCTTCCGGGGAGAAGATCAAGATCGCCGCGATCTACCGCGACATGACCCAGTCCTGGTTCATCCAGGAGGCGGCCGCCGCGACCGCCACGGCCGAGGAGCTCGGCATGGAGCCGCTCATCGTGGGCGATTCGAAGGAGGACCCCTCCGTCTACGTCAACGTGCTGGACAACGTCCTCTCGCAGGACATCCAGGGGCTTATCGTCAACATCTGCGACCAGCAGCTGAGTAAGATGACCGTGGACAAGTGCGCCGAGGCGGGCATCCCCGTCGTGGCGGTCGACGTCCCGCTCATCGACGACGCGGGCAACTACCTCGCGCCCGCCATCGAGCTCGACTCCTACCTCTCGGGCAAGACGATGGGTGAATGGCTGGCCGACTACATCGGCAAAAACGAGCTGATGACCGAGCCGGAGACCACCGGCATGATGATCCTCGCGATGGAGAAGGTCACAAGCTGTGTGCCGCGCTCCGACGGGCAGTACGACGCCTTCAAGGCGGCGTTCCCCGAGTTCCCCGAGGGGAACATCATCCGCATCGACTATGGCGGCGGCTCGTCCGACGAGGGCTACAACGCGGCCGCGGCCACCATCACCGCCAACCCCCAGATCAAGCGCTGGTTTGTGACCGCGGCCAACGACGAGGGCGCGCAGGGCGCGACCCGCGCGCTCGAGCAGGCGGGCCTCGACAAGGACGCCGTCGTGATCGGCCTGGGCGGCTACCACGCGAAGGACGAGTTCCGCAAGGACTACTCCTGCTTCATCGCCTCCGCCTACATCCAGGCGTCGGTGCCCGGACAGGAGTCGGTGAAGGCGCTCTACGAGAAGATCGCCAACGGCACGCCCATCTTTGAGGAGTACAAGACGGATAAGGCCTACGGCGTCTATCCGTTCAGCGCGGTCATGGTGACGGCGGAAAACTTTGAAGAGATCATGGGCGAGGATGCAAAATAACGCGACGCCCCTAAAAAAAGGAGGGCCCGCGGGGACAGACCGTCCCCGCGGGCCCTCCTTTTTGCCCGGTCCGCTCAGGAGCCGCCGAAGAGCTCCTCCTCGACGGCGGCGCAGAGCGCGTGGTAGATGGGAAGGTGCAGCTCCTGCACCTTGAAGGTCTCGGATTCGCCCACGCAGACGGCGACGTCGGCCAGCGCGGCATTCTGCCGGTTGCGGCCGCCCATCAGCAGGATGGAGGGGATGCCGACGGCCTTCGCCGTGCGCAGGGCGTGGAGCACGTTGACCGACGCCCCCGAGGTCGTGATGCCAAGCAGCAGGTCGCCGGGGCGCGCGTAGGAGAAGACCTGCTGGGCGAAGGCCATGTCGGGCGCGACGTCGTTGCCGTAGGCGGTGACCAGCCCACTCTGGCTGACCAGGGAGATCGCGGGCAGGCCCTGCTGGAGGTGCCCCACGAGGTAGGCGCTTTCGCTCCCGAGCGCCTCCTCGAACCGCCGGCTCTGCGCCGCGGTCAGGGCGCGGGGAAGGAGGAACCCCTTCATAAGCTCGCCGACGATATGCTCGCTGTCGGCCGCGCTGCCGCCGTTGCCGCAGACGAGCAGCTTGCCGCCCGATGTGAAGCAGCCGTGCAGCAGCGTGAAGGCGCCGAGGACCTCCCGCTCGCAGCAGGAGAGGGGATAGCGGGCGAAGAGGGTGTCGAGGATCTGCCTGGTGCTGTCTTTCAAGATGGCTCCGCTCCTTTATGTTAAACTACTTTTATATATATAGTATACAGAAGTTTGTGGATTGTCAACGGGAAACGGCAAAAAGAATTGTAATTCTATCCATAAATCCTGAAAATATGTTGACTGTCCGTTGGGAGTATGCTAAAACTAAAAACATAAGTAAAGTATATTTACAAAAATGGTTACGAATCCGACGGTCCGGTCTTATGATGGTTCAGGATGCCCGCCGCGAACCGCGGCGGGCATATGAAATAAGTATGTAAAAGGAGCGTAAAAGGATGAAAAAGATGAAAAAGCTGTTGGCAGTCATGTTGGCGCTGGCCCTGATGGCGGGCCTTGCGGCCTGCGGAGGG